>JAUXUF010000068.1 GCA_030684645.1 Bacteroidota bacterium
TGAAGATCCCCGTCCTGCTCAGGCAATACCTGGGATTGAATGCAAAGATCATCTGTTTTAACATCGATCCTAAATTCTCCGACTGCCTGGATGGCTTTTTAGTAGTAGATCTTGAGAAGATCCCTTCAGAGATACTGGAAAAAATAGGTAAGAACTTCTGACAGAAATAATCGGTTATATTAATTTAACATTATTTTTATGTAAATTTAATGTTAAATCAATAAGAATTGAGGTCCCTAATAGCCCGCTTAAGTATAAAACTGTTTCTGATACTGGCATTAACTGTATCATATAGCAGTGCTATGGCTAATAATTTCAGCTTTGAATTTTATAGCGGGACCTTTAATTTCGAATTAGACCCATCTTCAGAAATTGATTTTTCAGGTCAGCTTTCTGATCAGGCAGTACGGGATTTTTATAACAAACTGAACCAGAGCAGGTATCAATCTATGGTCAGTTCACTTCTGGCCTATAAAGAAAAATATCAGCTAAACGACTGGATCTATTATCAGCTGATCAGGAAAACAGCCCAGCAGATCAGTCCGAAAGCGGAGAACTATCACCGGTATACCCTCTATAAGTGGTTTTTGATGACTAAATCGGGTTATGATGCGAGGTTATCTGTCGGAAATAATTTATTGATATTTTATGTCAGAAATGATGAAAACATCAATGATATCCCCTTTTTCAATATCGAAGGCAATAAGTATATGTGCCTTAACTATCATGATTATGGCAAAATTGATTTCCAGAAAGATAAAATATATCCGGTAAACATTAATATCCCCGAGGCCAGACAGCAATTCTCCTACAAGGTAACCCGTATGCCCGACTTCAGGCCGGAAACATACAGGCAGACAGAGATCCAGTTCAAATACAAGCAGCAATCCTATCATTTTCAGGTGATGCTGAACCCGGAGGTAGAAAAAATATTCGCTAATTATCCCGGAGTAGATTTTGAATCCTATTTCAACATTCCGCTTAGTCATCAGACCTATAGTTCTTTGATCCCTCTACTCCAAAAAAATGTTTCAGGAATGAATCAAAAGAAGGGGGTTGATTACCTGATGAGGTTTACCCGCTATGGCTTTTTGTATCAGAGTGACGAAAATAACTTTGGCAGGGAAAAACGTCTTTCGCCTGAGCAGACCTTATTTTCCAAGTACAGTGATTGTGATGACCGTGCCGCCCTCTTCTTCTACCTGGTTAAGGAAATCTACAATTTACCAATGATCGCGCTTCTCTACCCTACACATATCAGTATGGCGGTTCAGTTTGATAAACCCTTTGGCAATTCAATTATCTACAGAGGGGGGAAATATTCTATTTGTGAGCCCACTCCTCAAAACCAGAATCTCAGGATCGGGCAAATAGCTTCTAATCTTCGGGATGTTACTTATGAAGTGGTTTACCAGTATAATCCTTTAGGTAAATAAGAACCTGTACAAGAGTATGGACAAGTTAAATAAAGAAACCCCCGAATAATGCGGGGGTTCTACTTAAACTAATCCAAACTTGATTATCTATGTTCCGATAATAGTATATGGGAATAAAACAATTCTTATTTCACTTTCCCTGGCGCATCGTATGGCATGACCTGAGGATCAAAGTTAGCCCATCCTGAAGTCCAGTCAGTTGTACCGAAAGCACCGCGGTAAGCAACTTTTTCAAAGAATGCATCCGTAACTTTAGCATTGGTGAATATGGCACCAGTTTCTGCAGCCGAACCAGCTTTAACAGTAAAATTAGGTATCCCCAGTTTACCGGAGGATGCAGCAATAATATCTGCAGGGTATTTATAAGGAGAATTAATTAGAACATCCCCGTATGAAGCAGCTGTAAA
>JAUXUF010000069.1 GCA_030684645.1 Bacteroidota bacterium
CGGGAATGTCGTTTGGTGAACGAAAACTGGTTTATAATATTCCGATTGTGGATATAAATTCATCCGGTTCAATCAGGTCAGATTTCTATTCCATTAAGTCAACTTTTCTCGACTTTCCGTTGTTGTTGAAATACAAAGCGAAACGAATGAATAACCAGAGACCTTATATCATAGCAGGAGGAGCAATGCGGATCGATATTTCCAAAAGCGGACAGGAAGATCTGGTGAGGTTAAAACCTCTCAGTTCCTCGCTGGAAGCTGGGATGGGATGGGATACTTATCTGCAATTTTTCAGGCTCTCTACTGAATTAAAGTTCAGTATAGGATTGGATGATATTTTGGATGCTGGCCCAGGTAGTAATCAGATGCAGGTATATTCCAGTGCTTTGTCACGCGTGTCTTCCAATATGTTTATACTTAGTTTTCATTTTGAATAGCCTTGAAACAGGAAATTAACATCTCGCTTTCGCCTAAACAGGCTTCCGACGAACAATTTTACAAACCCATTTTAGCTGAAACACTTCATGTGGACGAAGCCCGTATCAAGCTGATTAACGTCAGGCGAAGATCGGTTGATGCCCGTCAGCGAGCCATTCGCGTAAATCTGGGGGTCGAAGTATTTCTGGATGAACTTCCTGTTGAAGAAAAAATCGAGTTTAAATACGACCTTGTCGATCAGAAACCTTCGGTTATTATTGTTGGCGCTGGCCCTGCCGGCCTTTTTGCCGCTTTACGCCTGATGGAACTCGGATTCAAACCACTTATTTTTGAGCGGGGAAAAAATGTCAGCGACCGTAAACGCGATATCGCGAAGATTCATCGCGAACACCTCGTTGATCCGGATTCGAATTACGGTTTCGGAGAGGGTGGGGCAGGTACTTTTTCGGACGGGAAATTATATACCCGATCCAAAAAGCGGGGAAACATCCGGCGAATATTGGAAGTGCTTTATACCAATGGCGCTCATCCTGAAATTTTGATTGATGCGCATCCACATGTCGGTACGAATATGCTGCCTGGAATTATCACCAACATTCGTAACAAAATACTCCAGGCTGGCGGCGAAATTCATTTCAACAGCAGGGTAGCCGATCTGTTGGTCGAGAATGACCGGTGTACCGGCATCATGCTTTCGGATACCACCATTGTTGAAGCTGAGGCCGTTATTCTGGCTACCGGGCATTCGGCCCGCGAAATCTATGAATTACTGTACGAAAAAGGCATTTCGATTGAGGCCAAAACCTTTGCAGTCGGCGTTCGGGCAGAACATCCGCAGACCTTGATCGACACTATTCAATACAATCAGCCTTTGCGTGGACCTTATTTGCCACCGGCAAGCTATTCGTTTGTTGAACAGGTTGATCAACGCGGGGTTTACTCGTTCTGCATGTGCCCCGGAGGAATCATGGTTCCGGCAGCCACCGCACCGGGCGAAATGGTTATAAACGGGATGTCGCCCACCAAAAGGAATACGAAATTTGCCAACTCCGGAATGGTGGTTGAAATCAGGCCTGAAGATTTGAATGAATTCAGGCACCTGGGCGTATTTGCCGGACTCGCGTTTCAGCGCCAGATTGAACAGTTGTGTTTTTCGCTGAACGGAAAAACTCAGTTCGCACCTGCCCAGCGAATGGCAGATTTTGTAAGCGATCGGTTTTCTCAGGATCTTCCGGAATCTTCGTATCATCCGGGTTTGATTTCAGTACCCTTGCACGAAAAATTACCCAAACGAATCAGGGTACGTCTTCAGGAAGCCTTTAAACTGATTGACCGGAAAGCACATGGTTACCTGACTAATGATGCGGTTATTGTAGGCGTTGAATCGCGCACCTCATCGCCAATCCGGATCCCACGGAAAGAAGATACGTTTGAACATGTGAAGATTCGTGGTCTTTATCCCTGTGGCGAAGGCGCCGGGTATGCCGGTGGAATCGTTTCGTCAGCCATGGACGGGGAACGCTGTGCCGAGGCTTTTGCTGAAAATTATTCAAGAAAATAGGATTTACAAAGTGGGTGCTGCGATTTTTAATCGCAGAAAATGGTGGAGATTAGAAATCCCCACACCCGAGGTTTATCTTCTTCTGAATTCAGAACAACATATTGCTGTAGCGACTGCTACATTCAGCGATTCGGAACCCTTTCCGGAGGAAAATGACGGGATTGAAATTTTATGACTGACTAATTTGGCTACTTCCGGTGATATCCCATTTCCTTCGTTTCCCAAAACGATGATGCCATTGGAAGACAGCGTTTCGGTGTAAATGTTTTGACCTTCCAGGAAGGTTCCATAAACAGGTACCTGATTTCTCGTGGCTGTTTTGAGAAAATCTTTCAGATCAGTAACGGCTGTTTTGACCCTGAAAATGGCTCCCATGCTGGCTTGAACTACTTTCGGGTTATAGACATCAACTGTATTTTCAGAACAGACCACCGTTTTAATCCCGAACCAATCCGCAATCCGCAGAATGGTTCCCAGGTTTCCCGGATCCTGAATAAAATCAAGGGCAAGAATGAGTTCAGTTTTTAAATTCAGGACTGGCTCAGGATTGGAAGGCTTTCTGACTATGGCCAGTGAATCTTGCGGATTCTGCAGCAAACTGGCTTTTTGAATCGATTCGCTGTCGGTTTCAATAAGCTCTTTGACTGTTAACCGAATTTCAGGATGAAGCTGAAGAAAACCGGAAGTGCATACCAACGTTTCCACTTTAAAGTCGGAACGAAGAGCCTCTTCAACCATTTTATTCCCTTCAGCCAGGAAAAGTCCGGTTTCATCCCTGTTTTTTTTCCGGCTTAGCGACTGGATCAATTTAATTTTGTTTTTACTCAACATATTTTATGCTCCTTCGTTCTAAAAATGTAAAAATAAAAAGGTCTGAAAGATTGCGAATCAAATGCTCTGTTTATTTTTGTAAAAACTCAATAAAATGTCATTATTCCTCCGGAACTTCAATTTTACTTTAAAGCAAATCGTTTTTTTGTCTTGTATGGTCCTTTTTGGATCGTGCAACTCGACCCGGTTTGTGCCTGAAGGTAAATATTTGCTCAACAGAATTTCGGTAAAGGCCGATGATAAAAATTTGAAACGGGAAGAATTAAAGACTCATGTCAGGCAAAAAGAAAACCTTCGGATTTTAGGGGTACTGAAATTTCATTTGGGAATTTACAACTTGTCATCTGCGAAGAAGGAAAACGACTGGCTGAAACGGATAGGAGAGGCTCCGGTTTTGTACGATGAATTTCAGGCTCAGCGGACCCGCGATCAACTCCAGATTTATTTAAAGAACAAAGGTTATTACAACGCAATTATCAGGGATACTTTGGAAATCGACCAAAGCAGGAAAAAGCTGAACCTGGTTATTGAAATACAGGCAAAACAACCGTACCGGATTAGAAATTACAGGTATTCAATCAAAGATGTAAAATTGCACCAGGTGATATTGAAGGATTCGGTGAATCAACTTTTAAAGACCAATGATGTTTTTGACCTGGATGTATTAAATGCTGAGAGGCAGCGAATCGCCAAATTTCTTCGTGACCGCGGTTATTATAAGTTTTCTGAAGAGTTTATCAGTTTTCAGGCAGATTCAAATTTGTATAATCATCGGGTTGATTTGACGATAAATGTGGATGATGCAGTACTGAATAATACTGAAAATAAGCAGATTGAACATCAGAAATACAAAATCAGGAATTACCTGGTTAATCCAACTTTTAAGGCGGCTGACCTGACAGGCGATCAGCCCGAACAAAAGTTGGATACTTTGGTCAGAAAGGATTACATTTTTACCTTCTCCGGAAAGCTTAAATACCGACCGGAATTATTTTACGATCTGAACCGGATGAAAGATAGTGTCTATTACAGTTTGCAGAATGCCGAAAAAACCTATCGTGCCCTGAACCGCTTAAAACAATTCAAACTGATTAATATCGGTTTCTCTGAAACCAATTCTTTTACAGCCGATTCGATACCTCTTCTGGATTGTACCATGCAGTTGTCACCCTTGCCCCGGCAAAATTTCTCGGTCGATGTTGAAGGTACCAACTCGTCTGGAAATTTGGGTATTGCAGGTAATTTTAATTTTCAACACCGGAATGTTTTCCGTGGAGCAGAAGTATTTGACCTTCAAATAAGAGGCGCAAGAGAACGTCAACAGGCGCTGGTCAATAACAGCAGTTTTGATTTTAATACCAAGGAATTTGGTTTCGAATCCAGCCTGACCATTCCAAAGTTCCTGAGTTTCATCAAAGGCAAACGAATGTTTAGCTTCCAGATACCAGAAACCAAATTTACCATAGGTTTTAATTATCAAAGCCGTCCTGATTATACCCGAACGATTACTAATCTGAAGTTTGGCTATAACTGGAAGACGACCAATTATCAGTATCATACCTTAAATGTTTTGGATTTAAACTATGTGAACCTGTACCAATTTAATCCAGCCTTTATAAACTCGATCGAGGACCTATTTATTAAAAGCAGTTTTACCGATCACCTGATTTCTGCCACCAGTTATAGCTGGATGTATAATACACAAAACATCAGCAAGCGTGAAGATTATAAATACTTTAGGATTAACCTGGAATCGGCCGGAAATATTCTGGGCCTGTATTCCAGAGTTATTGGTAAAGGCAAAACAGAAGTAAAGGACACGCTAACCAATCAGATAAGTTCGTATTATGAAATATTAAACACACGTTTTGCGCAGTATCTGAAAGGAGATTTTGAATATCGGTACGGACACATTATTGATAAGATCAGTTCGGTTGTCGGACGCGCCTTCGTTGGAATTGGCGTTCCTTATGGCAATTTCAACGTTTTGCCTTTTGAGAAGAAGTATTTTACTGGTGGGGCAAATGGTATTCGGGCGTGGCAAGTGAGGTCGCTGGGACCTGGCTCGTATAAAGTGCCTTCAAATATTTATCCAAATCAGTCTTCAGATATTAAGCTGGAAGCAAACCTCGAATATCGTTTTAAATTGATCTGGCTAATGGAAGGCGCGCTTTTCATGGATGCCGGAAATATCTGGGCAATCAACAGCAAGGATAACCGCGAAGGCGCGGTATTTAAAGCCGATGAATTTTACAGGCAAATTGCTGTGGGTTCAGGCGCCGGATTACGTTTCGATTTTACGTACTTTTTGTTCCGCCTCGATCTTGGGATAAAAATTCGCGATCCTTCGCTGGCTGCAGGTAAACGGTTTATTCCCGGAAATTATCAACTTTCCGGCGATCAGTTTAACCTTTCTTTTGCAATCGGTTATCCTTTCTAGCAGCAGATGAATGCAAAATGTATGTTAAAAGATGCTTAACACAGCCTCGGAATGCATTTCCAAACGGAATAATTGTTTAAATTTACAGGATTAATTGTAGCAGATAATCAGGTAGTTAAATGTTGTTTGTGATTTTTGATGAACAAACCTATCCATGATCAGTTATTATCTGTCTGACATCTAGTTCTAATTTAAACAGAGTACTATAATTTAAATATTCATACAATGACAAAAATTTCAGAAGTAGTAAAACGTGGGGTCGTATCTGGTGAAGATTTACAAAAAGTTTTCGCTATTGCAAAGGAAAATCACTTTGCACTTCCTGCCGTGAATGTAGTTGGTTCCGATTCGGTTAATGCCGTGTTGGAAGCTGCGAAGCTGGTAAATTCTCCGATAATCATTCAATTTTCAAATGGTGGTGGTCAGTTTTATGCTGGAAAAGGATTGAAACTTGATGGTCAGCAAGCACAAATTGCCGGATCTATTGTTGGGGCAAAATCAGTGCATATCCTTGCAGAACTTTACGGAGTTCATGTGGTCTTGCATACCGATCATGCTGCCAAAAAACTATTGCCTTGGATCGACGGTCTGTTGGATGCCGGTGAAAAACATTTTGCCGAAACAGGAAAACCATTGTTCAGTTCGCACATGCTCGATTTATCAGAAGAACCAATTCAGGAAAATATCGAAATCTGTAAGAAATACCTGGCCCGGATGAGTAAAATGGGGATGACCCTTGAAATAGAGCTTGGCTGTACAGGTGGCGAAGAAGATGGCATCGATAATTCCAGTATGGATAACTCTCTACTTTATACTCAGCCTGCTGATGTAAACTATGCCTATGAAGAATTGAGTAAAATTAGTCCTAATTTCACTATTGCTGCATCATTTGGTAATGTTCACGGTGTATATAAACCAGGTAACGTAAAATTAACGCCTAAGATTCTGGATAATTCACAAAAATTCATTTCTGCGAAACACGGATTAGGCGAAAAACCAATTGATTTTGTTTTTCATGGTGGATCGGGTTCTACCCTGGAAGAAATTCGCGAAGCTATTTCTTATGGCGTGGTGAAAATGAATATTGACACCGATACCCAATGGGCAACCTGGGATGGCGTTCGTAAATATGAGGCTCAAAACAGAGCATATTTACAAGGCCAGATCGGAAATCCGGATGGAGAAGATAAACCAAACAAAAAATATTACGATCCGCGGGTTTGGTTGCGTAAAGGTCAGGAAACAATGATCGAACGGTTAAAGATTGCATTCAACGACCTGAATAACATCGACAGAAGTTAATCTGACTATTTTATAGCATTTAAAAACCCGGTTGAATCAGCCGGGTTTTTTTATTCCGGAATTTTGAAGTAAATTAGTGAAAGCCTATTCACAAATGAACTTCAGACAGATCCTTCAGGACTATTTCACTTTCAGCCGTAACGAACGCAAAGGCATCACCATTCTGCTGGTACTAATTTTCATGCTGGCAGTGACCAATAAAGTGATCTTCTATTTTGAAACTCCGGCAAAAATTGATTCAGCCTTACTCGATTCGTGTAGTCGTAATCTGGGTTTACTCAATGATTCAATGGATCAGAAGAAATCTCCGGGAAAACTTTTCTCTTTTAATCCCAATACCATTGATTCAGAAACTCTTGGCAGTTTGGATCTTCCGGAACCGGTCAAATTGAATTTGTTGAAATTCCGCAGTAATGGGGGACAATTGTATTCAGGTCGCGATTTCAAAAAAATCTATGGTGTTACTGATGAACTGTACAATCAGGTAGCTCCCTATTTACTATTCGGGAATGCAAAAAAATCAACGATTATAAATACTGTAAAACCTGAACTCTTCTTATTCGATCCGAACAAGGCCACTGATGAAGAATTTCTGCGTTTAGGATTATCAGGGAAACAGGTTGCGGCCATCAGGAACTATCAGGATAAAGGAGGATCTTTTAGGAGCAAGGAAGGCTTCTTCAGGATTTGGGGACTCCATGAAGAGCAGAAAAGAATATTGGCTGATTTCATATTTATCGGGAATACGCAAACCAAACAGTTTGAAAAGAAATCACCGGTTCCTGTTCTGCTCATCGATCTCAATTCTGCAGATTCAACAGATTTGAAACAATTACCAGGGATTGGCGAGAAATTATCAAAGCGAATCGTAAAATACCGCGATTTACTGGGAGGCTTCTATTCGGTAAACCAATTAAGGGAAGTTTATGGTTTAAGTGAACCAACAATTCAGCAAATTGAGGATAAAGTAACCATGGATGTTTCGAAAATCCGAAAAATTGATGTTAATTTTGCTGATGTGAATGAATTGGCAAGGCATCCTTACCTTCAAAAGAAACTGGCATCGCAGATTATAAAATACAGGACTAAAAACGGAAGCATCCGTGATCTGACTGTTTTGCGCGACAGCATGATTTTAAACATAGACGAATACGACCGATTAAAGGCTTACTTTTAGAACAAAAATTGAGTAATTGGTGTTGTTTATTTCAGAAGGATCAGTCAGTCAAATTTTAAAAAATAATATTTTTGGTATAAATTTGATTAGTAAGGTATAATTCATAAATTTGCGGCTCGAATTTTAACCAGAAAAAAATATAATTCCATGATCGTTATTCCAGTAAAAGAAGGCGAAAATATCGAAAGAGCGCTAAAAAGATTTAAAAGAAAGTTTGAAAAAACAGGAGTTGTAAAAGAATTGCGTGAAAGACAAGCTTTTACAAAACCTTCGATTGAAAGAAGGGCCGAAGTAAAAAAGGCCATTTATATTGAGAATTTGCTGCGTCAGGACGACTAGAAATTTCTGGAAGGTTCCTGCATAAGATGAAAATTATTTACTAATGTCCCATCAGGAATCATTTATTGCTTACCTGAAATACGAAAAAAGGTATTCGCACTTAACTGCTGTTGCCTATAAAAAAGACCTCGATCAGTTTGAAGAGTTTTTTGTCAAAACGGTCGGGGATTTTAATGTAGAAGGAATAAATGATAAGATAGTCCGAAGTTGGATTGTCGAATTGATGGACAATGGGATTTCAGCACGCACTGTAAATAAGAAAATCTCAGCATTAAAATCTTTTTATAAATATCTGTTGAGACTAGAGGTAGTCAGAGAGAATAACCTGGTTCATGTGATTGTACCTAAGGTCCGCAAAAAACTGCCTCAATTTGTGTCAGAAGAAAATCTGAATCATTTGCTTGATGACGGTTTTTTTGGGGAGGACTTTGAAGCGCTTCGGGATAAATTAATTATCAGTTTGTTATATGGTACGGGAATTCGATTGGCTGAATTGATGCATTTGAAAGATGCTGACATTTACCAGGCAGAATTTCTGATCAAAGTTTTAGGTAAACGCAATAAAGAACGAATTATTCCTTATCCGCGAAACTTAAATATGCTGGTTGAACAATACAAGGCCGAACGAACTCAGTTATTTGGAAATCCTGTTGAATGTTTGTTTTTGACTTCAAAAGGAAAGCCGGTCTATGAAAAACTGATATATCGGGTAGTTTGTAAAAATCTAGCTATGGTAACTACAATAGATCAAAAAAGTCCGCATGTGCTCCGACATACATTTGCAACTCACCTGCTAAACCGGGGAGCTGATTTAAATGCAGTGAAGGAAATGCTTGGTCACTCAAATCTTTCTGCGACACAAATTTACACGCACACTTCTCTCGATAAGATTCAAAAAGTTTATAAGCAAGCACATCCACGATCATAAATTTTAGGAGGATTAATTATGAACATTCAGGTAAACACTGTACACTTTACAGCCGATCAGAAATTGATGGATTTTGTAAATAAAAAAGTACCTAAATTGGATACCTATTTCGAAGGTATTATCGGTGCTGAAGTAATCATGAAGGTTGCAAAACCTGAAACAGCAAATAATAAAATTGCTGAGATTAAACTTTCTATTCCTGGTGCTGATTATCTTTTTGCAGAGAAACAAGCTGATTCTTTCGAGGAAGCCATTGATTTAGCTATTGATGCAATCCGTCGTCAATTGACCAAATACAAAGATAAGTTGAAGGAGAAATAAAATTGGAAATATTTATTTGGTTGTTGTGATTCTCAACAATTTATTTATACATTTGCAAACCTTTTTCGGACAAGTTTCTAAATAGGAAATTTCAACAAAAAGAAGCCCATGTAAACAGGATTTAGATTGTTTGCAGGGTCTTTGACATGATGTATAAAGTATGCCGAATTAGCTCAGTTGGCCAGAGCACGTGATTTGTAATCTCGGGGTCCTCAGTTCGAATCTGAGATTCGGCTCATCAATTGAAAAGTTCTGAAAAATGATTGATTGGGGAGATACCAAAGTGGCCAACTGGGGCAGACTGTAACTCTGCTGGCGTACGCCTTCGTAGGTTCGAATCCTGCTCTCCCCACAAAAAATGGCCTATCCCTAAAAATCCCTTTCCAAAAGAAAGGGACTTTAAGAAGGACGAAAATTCCCTCTCCTTGGGAGAGGCTTTTAATGCGGGAGTAGCTCAGTTGATAGAGCATTAGCCTTCCAAGCTAAGGGTCGCGAGTTTGAATCTCGTCTCCCGCTCAAATAATAGAAGTTGCTGATGTAGCTCAGGGGTAGAGCGCTTCCTTGGTAAGGAAGAGGTCGCGAGTTCAATTCTCGCCCTCAGCTCTGATGAAAGTTTAAAAAGATAATTTAAAATTATTACAAGTTATGGCAAAAGCAAAATTTAACAGGGACAAGGCTCATGTCAATATTGGTACAATTGGCCACGTTGACCATGGCAAAACTACTTTGACTGCCGCTATTACTATGGTATTAGCAAAAAAAGGGTATTGTGAAGTGAAATCATTCGAATCAATCGACAGCGCTCCTGAAGAAAAAGAGCGTGGTATCACTATTAACACTGCCCACGTTGAGTACGAAACAGCTACGCGTCACTATGCGCACGTTGACTGTCCGGGACATGCTGATTATGTGAAAAACATGGTTACAGGTGCTGCCCAGATGGACGGTGCGATTATCGTAGTGGCTGCTACTGACGGTCCTATGCCTCAGACTCGTGAGCACATTCTTTTGGCACGTCAGGTAAACGTTCCTAAACTGGTTGTTTTCATGAATAAAGTGGATATGGTTGATGATCCGGAAATTCTCGAACTTGTTGAAATGGAAATTCGTGAATTATTAAGTTTCTACGGATTCGACGGAGACAATTCACCGGTTATCATGGGCTCAGCTCTTGGTGCATTGAATGGTGAAGCACAATGGGAAGAAAAAGTTCTCGAATTGATGGAAGCCGTCGATACCTGGATTCCAATTCCTCCGCGTGATGTGGATAAACCTTTCCTTATGCCAGTTGAAGACGTATTTTCGATCACTGGTCGTGGTACTGTAGCAACAGGTCGTATCGAAACAGGTCAGGTTCATACAGGTGATGAACTTCAGTTGATCGGTTTAGGCGCTGAAGGTCGTAAAACAGTATGTACCGGTGTTGAAATGTTCCGTAAAATTCTGGATGATGGTCAGGCTGGTGACAACGTAGGTTTGTTGTTGCGTGGTGTTGACAAAAAAGAAATCAAACGTGGACAGATTCTTGCAAAACCAGGTTCAGTTACTCCTCACACCACATTTAAGGCAGAGGTTTATATCCTGAAAAAAGAAGAAGGTGGACGTCACACTCCATTCCATAACAGATATCGCCCTCAGTTCTATATCCGTACTCTTGATGTTACAGGTGAAATCCACTTGCCAGAAGGACGTGAAATGGTAATGCCAGGCGATAACGTATCTATCGAAGTACAATTGATTTACCCGGTAGCTCTTAGTGTAGGTCTTCGCTTCGCTATCCGCGAAGGTGGTCGTACTGTAGGTGCTGGTCAGGTTACTGAAATTGTTTCGTAGTTACCTGAAAGATATTCTGATAGAAAGTCCCGGATGTCAAATCCGGGACCTTCTGCGGATGAAACTCGGTCGGGAGTTTTATTTTTATATTCAAGTAAAAGTAAGTTCAAACCTTACCATCCGTACAAAATCTATTAAAATACAAAATGAAACTTATACTATATTTCGAAGAGGCTTATAACGAGCTTGTTCATAAAGTTTCCTGGCCTACAAGGAAAGAATTACAGAATAGTGCTTTCATCGTAATGGTTGCTTCCTTTATTATAGCACTTATAGTTTTCGTAATGGATTTCTCTTTTGAAAACATTATGGGCTTTGTGTACAGCTTATTTTATTAATTACTTTTAGGAGCACAACATGAGCGAAAACGTAAAAAAATGGTATGTTCTTCGGGCAATTGGAGGAAAAGAGAAGAAAGTCAAAGAATATATTGAAAACGAGATTGCAAATGCTGGTCTTCAGGAGTACATTTCACAGGTTTTAATTCCTACAGAGAAAGTTTATCAGATTCGCAACGGAAAGAAAATCAGCAAAGAAAGAAATTTCTTTCCTGGTTATGTCTTAATTGAGGCATGTCTGGTTGGAGAAATTCCCCACTTATTGAAAAGTATTCCCAACGTTATCGGCTTCCTTGGAGATACTAAAAGTGGAGATCCTGTTCCAATGCGTCAGTCTGAAGTTTACCGGATCCTTGGTCGGGTAGATGAAATGGCTGAATTAGGCGAAGAAATGAACATTCCATTTGTGGTTGGAGAAACGGTGAAAGTTATTGACGGGCCATTCAATGGCTTCAACGGAATCATTGAGAAAATTAATGAGGAAAAGAAGAAGCTTGAAGTAATGGTCAAAATTTTTGGACGAAAAACTCCTTTGGAGCTTAGCTTTATGCAAGTAGAAAAGGAGTAATAAATCATTTATCGATTTTATTATGGCTAAAGAAATTGCTGCATTAATTAAATTGCAAGTAAAAGGGGGTGCTGCTAATCCTTCACCTCCAATAGGCCCGGCATTAGGTTCTAAAGGGGTAAATATCATGCAGTTTTGCAAACAGTTTAACGGTCGGACACAAGACCTTCCGGGGAAAGTGTTACCAGTTGTTATTACTGTGTATGCTGATAAATCGTTTGATTTTGTAATTAAACAACCCCCAGTAGCCGTACAACTTATAGAAGCTGCTAAGGTGAAAAAAGGTTCTTCAGAACCTCATGTTAATAAAGTGGGTTCTGTTAGCTGGGAACAAGTAAAGGTGATTGCTGAAATTAAAATGGAAGACCTGAACTGTTTCACACTTGACGGCGCTATGAGTATGGTAGCTGGTACTGCCAGAAGTATGGGAATCACCGTTGACGGCGAGCGCCCATCTACAAACTAATTAAAATTATTAAAATGGGCAGAATTACAAAGAATAAAAAGCTTGCTCTGGAGAAACTCGAAAAAGGGAAAATCTATACCTTAAAAGAAGCTTCCACACTGGTAAAAGAAATTGCTTTTACTAAGTTTGATGCTTCCGTAGATATTGATGTTCGCCTGGGAGTTGATCCTAGAAAGGCTAATCAGATGGTTAGGGGCGTGGTTACTTTACCTCATGGTACTGGTAAAGAAGTGCGTGTATTGGCCCTGGTTACTCCTGAAAAAGAACAGGAAGCCAAAGATGCCGGAGCTGATTATGTTGGACTTGACGACTTTGTTGAAAAAATCAAAGGCGGTTGGACCGATGTAGATGTGATTATTACTATGCCACCTGTTATGGGAAAAGTTGGAGCTCTTGGACGTATTTTAGGTCCACGCGGTTTGATGCCAAACCCTAAAAGTGGTACAGTTACAATGGATATAGGAAAAGCTGTTGCTGAAGTAAAAGCTGGTAAGATCGACTTTAAGGTTGACAAGTTTGGTATCGTTCACACATCGGTTGGTAAAGTTTCATTTACCGAAGATAAGATTGTTGAGAATGCTATTGAATTTGTAAACAGCCTGATCAAACTAAAACCTTCTGCAGCTAAAGGTACTTATGTGAAAAGTATTTATCTGTCGAGTACTATGAGTCCAGGAATACAAGTTGAACCTAAGTCTGTCTCTGAAAAGTAAACGAATTGATATGAAAAGATCAGAAAAACACGAAATCATCGGTAGTCTAACAGAGCAGATCAATTCATCAACTCATTTTTACCTGACTGATATTGAAGGTCTGGATGCTGCTAAAACCAGTAACTTAAGACGTTTATGTAACAAACAGCAAGTAGAACTGGTTGTAGTGAAGAATACACTATTGCGTAAAGCTTTGGAAGCATCAAATAAAAATGCTGAAGAACTTTACGATGTACTAAAAGGTAATACATCCGTCATGTTTTGCGAGAATGCAAATATTCCTGCAAAATTGATTAAAGACTTCAAAAAGAAAAACAAGATGCCTATTTTAAAAGGCGCCTATGTTCAGGAGTCGGTTTATGTTGGTGAAGACCAATTGGATATATTAGTTTCTATTAAGTCTAAGAATGAGCTGTTGGGTGAAGTTATCGGATTATTGCAGTCTCCAATGAGAAATGTATTGGGTGCTTTACAATCCGGAGGAAATATCATTCATGGAGTTTTGAAGACATTGGGTGAAAAAGAAGTAAGTTAGTTATAAAATTATATTAAAAAATTATTATCGAAATGGCAGATTTAAAAGCACTTGCGGAAGAGTTAGTAAACTTAACTGTAAAAGAAGTAAATGAATTAGCCGGAATTTTAAAATCGGAATATGGTATCGAACCTGCTGCCGCAGCTGTTGCTGTTGCTGCTTCTGCCGGTCCTGCTGAAGAAGCAGAAGCCGCTGTTCAAACCGAATTCGATGTTATTCTGAAAGCAGCCGGCCAGTCAAAATTGGCCGTAGTGAAATTAGTTAAGGAATTAACTGGTCTTGGTTTAAAAGAAGCTAAAGAAGTCGTTGATAGCGCTCCAAAGGCAATCAAAGAAAAAGTTTCTAAAGACGAAGCTGAATCATTAAAAACTCAATTGGAAGAAGCTGGAGCTGAAGTTGAAGTTAAATAAAAGTATTACGACCTTATTTATAGGTTGATATGGTTTAGAACCTCACATTCGTGGGGTTCTATCCCTTTTTGTATATTTATCTTTTAAGTTCTATTACTTTAATATACATCGATGTCAGTAAAAATTGAAAACCAGAGGATTAGCTTTTCTTCAACAAAAACCGTCTTTGATTACCCCGATTTCCTTGAAGTACAAATAAAATCCTTCATCGAATTCTTTCAATTGGGAACTACTCCCGATCAGCGCAAAGGAGAAGGTTTGCATAAAGTATTTGAAGAAAATTTCCCTATAAGCGATACCAGAAATAACTTCGTACTTGAGTTTGTTGACTATTCGGTTGACCCGCCCCGTTATTCCATTGAAGAATGCATTGAACGCGGCCTCACCTATAGTGTTCCCTTAAAAGCCAAATTGAAATTGTATTGTACCGATCCCGAACATGAGGATTTTGATACGGTGGTGCAGGATGTTTATTTGGGAACTGTTCCGTATATGACTCCAAAAGGAACATATGTCATTAACGGGGCTGAACGTGTTGTTGTTTCTCAGTTGCACCGTTCTCCCGGAGTTTTCTTCGGACAGAGTATGCATGCCAACGGAACAAAACTTTATTCAGCAAGGGTTATTCCATTTAAAGGATCATGGATCGAATTTGCAACCGACATCAACAGTGTGATGTTCGCTTACATCGATCGTAAGAAAAAATTACCGGTAACCACGTTGCTACGTGCAATCGGATATGAAAGTGACAAGGATATCCTTGAAATTTTCGACCTCGCTGATGAAATTAAGGTATCAAAATCTGGTTTAAAGAAAATCGTTGGCCGTAAATTGGCTGCCCGTGTTCTGAAAACCTGGGTGGAAGATTTCGTTGACGAAGATACGGGTGAAGTTGTATCCATCGAACGAAACGAGGTAGTTATCGACCGCGAAACAGTTATTGAAAATGACCATATCGACGAAATCATTGATTCTGGTTCAAAAACCATTTTGCTTCATAAAGAAGACCAGAACCTTCAGGATTTTGCCATTATATACAATACATTACAGAAAGACCCGTGTAACTCCGAAAAAGAAGCTGTGCTTCATATCTACCGGCAACTTCGTAATGCAGAACCACCTGATGACGCTACTGCCAGAGATGTAATAGACAAACTTTTCTTTTCTGAAAAAAGATATGACCTGGGTGAAGTTGGACGTTACCGGATCAACAAAAAGTTGAACCTCGATATCGAAAAAACGGTTCAGGTTCTGACCAAGGAAGATATTATTGAAATTATTAAATACCTGATTAAGCTGGTTAACTCAAAAACTGATGTTGATGATATCGACCACTTGAGCAATCGTCGTGTACGTACAGTTGGTGAACAAATGTTTAACCAGTTCGGTGTTGGCTTGGCCCGTATGGCCCGTACCATCCGCGAACGTATGAATGTACGCGACAACGAAGTCTTTACACCGATTGATTTGATTAATTCAAAAACCTTATCGTCGGTCATCAATTCTTTCTTCGGAACAAATGCCTTGTCACAGTTTATGGACCAAACAAATCCTTTAGCTGAAATGACGCACAAACGCCGTATGTCAGCATTGGGGCCAGGTGGTCTTTCGCGCGAAAGAGCTGGGTTTGAGGTGCGTGACGTTCATTATACTCATTATGGCCGTTTGTGCCCGATCGAAACACCGGAAGGACCAAACATTGGTTTGATCTCTTCACTGTGTGTTTTTGCCAAAGTAACCGATTTAGGGTTCATTTCGACCCCATATCGGAGAGTTGAAAACGGAAAAGTTGATCTTTCAGTTGAAGGTGCAATTTATCTTACAGCTGAAGAAGAAGAAGGGAAAGTCATTGCTCAGGCCAATGCGCCAATTGATGATGATGGCAACTTTATCAACGCCCGGGTGAAATCACGTTTGGACGGTGATTATCCGATTGTACCTAAAGCGGATGTTAATCTGATGGACGTTGGTCCAAACCAGATTGCTTCTGTAGCTGCATCGCTGATTACTTTCCTTGAACATGATGATGCCAACCGTGCATTGATGGGTTCTAACATGATGCGCCAGGCTGTTCCTTTACTTCGTCCTGAAGCTCCTATCGTTGGAACCGGGATGGAAGCACGGTCAGCGCTCGATTCGCGTGTTTTGATTGTGGCCGAAGATGACGGCGTAGTAGAATATGTAGATGCAGACGAAATCTGGATTCGTTACGACAAAAGTGAAGAAGAACGTTTTGTGAGCTTCGATCCTGAAATCGTAACCTATACTATTTCTAAATTCAAAAAAACAAACCAGGGTACTGTTGTCGATCTTAAACCTATAGTGTTTAAAGGCAACCGCGTGAAAAAAGGCCAGGTACTTACCGAAGGATATGCTACCCAGGGCGGTGAGCTGGCTTTGGGACGTAACCTGAAGGTGGCCTTCATGCCTTGGCAGGGATATAACTATGAGGATGCTATCGTTATTTCTGAACGCGTTGTTCGGGAAGATGTATTCACCTCTATTCATGTTGACGAATATTCATTGGAAGTTCGCGATACCAAACGTGGTGTTGAAGAATTTACCTCCGATATTCCGAATGTAAGCGAAGAAGCTACTAAAAATCTGGACGAAAACGGTTTGATCCGTGTTGGAGCGGTTGTAAAACCAGGAGACATCCTGATTGGAAAAATTACTCCTAAGGGTGAATCTGATCCTTCTCCGGAAGAAAAATTGCTTCGTGCTATTTTTGGTGACAAGGCAGGCGATGTGAAAGATGCGTCTTTAAAAGCTTCTCCGTCACTCAACGGAACAATTATCGAAAAGAAATTATTCTCCCGCGTCGTAAAAGACAAAAAAGGGAAAATGGCAACTAAACCTTTGCTCGATTCTATCGACGAAGATTTTGATCGTCAGGCTTCCGGATTACGTGCCAAACTGGAAGACAAACTGTTCACCCTGGTGAATGGAAAAACCAGCCAGGGCGTAAAAGACTATTACGGTGGCGATATCATTGGTAAAGGAATAAAATTCACCTTGAAACAACTTCAGGAAATTGATTATCTGACTATAAATCCAGCAAAATGGACCACAGATAAAGATAAGAACGATATGATTTTCGCTCTTATCAACAATTACATCATGAAGCATAAGGAGCTTGAGGCTTCCTCAAAAAGGAAACGCTACAATGTGACTATTGGAGATGAACTTCCTGCCGGAATCATTCAGCTTGCAAAGGTTTACGTTGCTAAAAAACGCAAACTGCAGATTGGTGATAAAATGGCCGGACGTCACGGGAATAAAGGTATTGTATCACGTATTGTTCGTGATGAAGATATGCCATTCCTTGAAGATGGAACTCCCGTTGATATTGTTCTTAATCCGTTAGGGGTACCTTCACGTATGAACCTTGGTCAGATTTACGAAACCGTTTTAGCCTGGGCCGGAAAAGAACTGGGACTGAAATTCGCTACTCCTATTTTTGATGGCGCCACACTCGATCAGGTTTGTGAATATACAAATCAGGCAGGTGTTCCACTTTACGGTAAAACATACCTGAGTGATGGAGGAACTGGCGAACCATTTGACCAACCGGCTACTGTTGGTATCATCTACATGTTGAAACTCGGCCACATGGTTGAAGATAAAATGCATGCCCGTTCAATCGGACCATATTCATTGATTACGCAACAGCCATTGGGTGGTAAAGCTCAGTTCGGAGGTCAGCGTTTTGGTGAAATGGAAGTTTGGGCGCTCGAAGCTTTTGGTGCATCCAACATTCTTCAGGAAATTCTGACTGTCAAATCAGATGACGTATTAGGTAGGGCAAAAGCATACGAAGCCATTGTGAAAGGTGAACCTATGCCAGCGGCAGGTATTCCTGAATCACTGAACGTGTTGCTGCACGAATTACGTGGTCTTGGTTTGAGTGTGAACCTGGATTAATTTAAGGAAAACCGGTTTGATTTTCCTGATATAAACTTGTTAAAATAACGATCGATATATGGCATTCAGAAAAGACAATAAAGTTAAAAGTAGCTTTGCCAAAATTGGTATCAGTCTGGCTTCGCCTGAAGAAGTTCTCGAACGGTCTCATGGTGAAGTTTTGAAACCTGAAACGATAAATTACCGGACTTATAAACCTGAACGCGACGGTTTGTTCTGTGAACGAATTTTCGGTCCGGTTAAGGATTATGAGTGTCATTGCGGTAAATACAAACGGATTCGCTACAAAGGGATTGTTTGTGACCGTTGTGGTGTTGAAGTAACCGAGAAAAAAGTCCGTCGCGAACGCATGGGCCATATTTCTCTGGTTGTTCCGGTTGCACATATTTGGTATTTCAAATCGTTACCGAATAAAATCGGTTACCTTTTGGGTTTACCTACCAAAAAGTTAGATGCAATTATTTATTACGAACGGTATGTAGTTATTAATGCCGGAGTAAAAGCTCAGGACGGAGTAAAATATCTCGACTTCCTAACCGAAGAAGAGTATCTGGATATACTGGATTCCTTACCAAAAGAAAACCAGCATCTGGACGATGAAGATCCAAACAAATTCATTGCACGAATGGGCGCCGATGCTTTGTTTACTTTGTTGCACCGACTCGAATTAGACGAAATGTCATTCGACCTTCGTCATAAAGCCAATACCGAAACTTCACAGCAACGTAAAAACGAAGCTTTAAAACGTTTGAATGTTGTTGAAGCTTTCCGTGCCAGCAAAAATATCAATCGTCCGGAATGGATGATTGTAAAGGTAGTTCCTGTAATTCCGCCTGATTTGCGTCCTTTGGTTCCGCTCGATGGTGGCCGTTTTGCCACTTCCGACCTGAACGATTTGTATCGCAGGGTAATTATCCGGAACAACCGTTTGAAACGACTGATTGAAATCAAAGCTCCGGAAGTGATCTTGCGTAATGAAAAACGTATGCTTCAGGAAGCTGTTGATTCCTTGTTCGATAACTCAAGAAAATCGAATGCAGTTAAGACTGAAAATAACCGCGCATTAAAATCTTTATCCGATAGTTTGAAAGGGAAACAAGGACGTTTCCGTCAGAACTTGCTGGGTAAACGCGTCGATTATTCTGCCCGTTCGGTCATTGTTATCGGACCAAAACTGAAACTGCACGAATGCGGCCTTCCAAAAGATATGGCTGCTGAACTTTTCAAACCGTTTATTATCAGGAAACTGATCGAACGCGGAATTGTTAAAACCGTAAAATCTGCTAAAAAAATAGTTGACCGCAAGGATCCTGTAGTTTGGGATATACTTGAAAACGTATTGAAAGGTCATCCGGTCATGCTAAACCGTGCGCCTACGCTGCACCGTTTGTCAATTCAGGCTTTCCAGCCGGTTTTGATTGAAGGGAAAGCGATTCAGTTGCACCCGCTCGTGTGTACCGGTTTCAATGCCGACTTCGACGGCGACCAGATGGCTGTTCACGTACCACTTGGAAATGCCGCAGTTTTAGAGGCTCAGATGTTGATGCTCGCATCACATAACCTGCTGAACCCAGCAAACGGCGCTCCAATTACTGTACCTTCTCAGGACATGGTTTTGGGTTTGTATTACATGACAAAACCTCGTCCGGGAGCCCGTGGTGAAGGAATGGTTTTCTATTCTACGGAAGAGGTTATCATTGCTCATAACGAAGGTGCAATTGATTTGCATGCAATTATTAAGGTAAAAGTAGAAGACGTGGATGAAAATGGCGACATGTTCAAACACATCATCGAAACAACTGTAGGTCGTATCATTTTCAACCAGACAGTACCCAAAGAAGTTGGATACATCAATCAGTTGCTGACGAAAAAGTCACTTCGTACCATCATTTCAGATATTTACAAACAGACAGGTAACGCCGTTACCGTGCGTTTTCTGGATGACATTAAGGATTTGGGTTACATGATGGCTTATCGCGGCGGGTTGTCTTTCAACCTGAGTGATGTTGTGGTTCCTGTAGATAAGAAGGAAATTGTTGACGCAGGTTATGCTGAAGTTGACGAGGTAATGATGAACTACAACATGGGTTTCATCACCAACAACGAACGGTACAATCAGGTTATTGATATCTGGACACATGCCAATGCCAAATTGACCAATTCAGTAATGAAAACATTGAGCACCGACCGTCAGGGTTTCAACTCTGTCTATATGATGCTTGATTCCGGAGCCCGTGGTTCTAAAGAGCAGATCCGTCAGCTTTGCGGAATGCGTGGATTGATGGCAAAACCACAAAAATCTGGTTCAACAGGGTCTCAGATTATTGAAAACCCGATTTTGGCGAACTTTAAGGAAGGTCTGTCGGTTTTGGAATACTTTATTTCAACTCACGGCGCCCGTAAAGGTTTGGCCGATACCGCGCTGAAAACTGCTGATGCTGGTTATTTGACCCGTCGCTTGGTTGACGTTGCGCAGGATGTGATTATTCAGGAAGAAGATTGTGGTACCTTGCGTGGTTTGATTGCTTCAGCAATTAAAAATAACGAAGAAGTTGTTGCCTCTTTAGTTGAAAGAATCCTTGGCCGCTCAACTGTTCACGATATTTATAATCCGCTTTCAGGAGAATTGATTGTGGCTTCAGGTGAAATTGTAACCGATGAAGTTGCCAGGAAAATTGAAGATTCGCCGATTGAATCGGTTGAAATACGTTCAGTATTAACCTGCGAATCAAAGGTTGGTGTTTGCGCCAAATGTTACGGTCTGAACCTGGCTGGTAGTACAATGGTTCAACGCGGTGAAGCTGTAGGTGTTATCGCGGCTCAGTCAATCGGTGAACCAGGAACACAGCTGACCCTTCGTACATTCCACGTAGGGGGTATTGCCGGTAACATTTCAACACAATCATCCATTGATTCGAAATACGATGGTATTGCTGAAATTGAAGAATTGAGAGTTGTTGAACAAGTTAGTGGTGATACAGTTTCTCCTTCAGGAAAAACTTATATCGTAGTTAGCCGTTTGGCTGAATTAAGGATAATTGATAAAAATACAAGAATCCAACTTTCGACACACAACATTCCTTATGGTTCCAAACTGTTTATTGAAAATGGGACGGAAGTTAAAAAGGGAATGCGTATTTGCGAATGGGATCCATACAACGGGGTTATCATTACCGAGTTCAAAGGAAAAATTGCTTTTGAACAGGTTATCGATGGTGTGACTTACCGTGAAGAATCTGATGAGCAGACCGGTTATAAAGAAAAAGTAATTATTGAAACAAGGGATAAAACCAAAAATCCAGGTTTAAGGATTCTGGATGAAAAAGGTGAAACTATCCGTACCTATAACTTGCCGGTAGGCGGTCACATGGCTGTTGAAGAAGGCGCAATTGTTGAAGCTGGCGCTGTTCTTGTAAAAATTCCGCGTGCTGCAGGTAAAGCTGGTGATATCACTGGTGGTTTGCCTCGTGTAACGGAATTGTTCGAGGCCAGGAACCCATCAAATCCTGCTGTTGTGTCTGAAATCGACGGTGAAATTTCTTTGGGTAAAATCAAACGTGGTAACCGCGAATTGGTGGTGACTTCAAAAACAGGAGAAGTGAAACGTTATTTAGTTCCTCTTTCACGCCAGATTTTGGTTCAGGAGAATGACTACATTCGTGCAGGGACACCGCTTTCAGATGGCGCTACCACACCTTCCGACATCTTGGCGATCAAAGGCCCAACCGCCGTTCAGGAATATATTTTGAATGAAGTTCAGGATGTGTACCGGATGCAGGGTGTAAAAATCAACGATAAACATTACGAGGTGATTATTCGCCAGATGATGCGGAAAGTGGAGATCGACGATCCGGGCGATACCAGGTTCCTCGAAAAACAGATTGTTGACAAACATGAATTCCTTCATGAAAATGACTGGATTTATAATAAGAAAGTTGTTGTTGAAGCTGGCGATTCAGACAGTTTGAAACCAGGTATGATTATTACTTCGCGCCGATTGAGAGATGAAAACTCGAATCTGCGCCGTCGCGATAAACAATTGGTTGAAGCCAACGATGCCGTTCCTGCAACTTCCAGTCAAATTTTACAGGGAATTACCCGCGCTGCACTTCAAACACGCAGCTGGTTATCAGCCGCCTCGTTCCAGGAAACGACAAAAGTTTTGAACGAAGCTGCCATCCATGGCAAAGTGGATTACCTTGACGGATTGAAGGAAAATGTAATCTGCGGACATCTCATCCCAGCCGGAACCGGTTTAAAAGAATACAAAAACCTGGTTGTTGGTTCACGCGATGAATATGACAAAATGGTTGAAATGAAAGATTCTGACCGGTTTTAAGTAATTAAAGATGGAAGATCAGAAAAATAACAACCAGTTGCAGATTGAGCTTACCGAAGAAGTGGCTCAGGGAACTTATTCCAATCTGGCTATCATTACGCATTCAAGTTCTGAATTCGTTATTGATTTTGTTAGGGTGATGCCTGGAATTCCAAAGGCTAATGTAAAATCGCGGGTTATTTTAACTCCGGAACATGCCAAACGTTTACTGGTAGCCTTACAGGAAAATATTCAGAAATATGAAAATGTAAATGGCGCGATTAAGAATGTCAGAGGACATGATCCGTTTCTGCCCCCAATGACGTTTGGGGGACCTGCTCCTATTGCTTAGTTTTTAAAATCCGTACAGTATAAAATGACCGTCTCCAAATAAAATGGGGACGGTCTTTTTTTTTAGGTTTGTTCGTTCAATTTTCGATTTTCTTTCTCAGAAATTGAGTGGACGAATACTAATCGAATTAAAAAAAATGAAAATTATATTGTCAGTGAGAACTGGTTATACCCAATCTTAAGCTAAAGTATCATTATTCCCAGTCAATTTTTACTTATTTTTATTTTTAATAATTGCCTCCTTTCAAAGAAAAGGTAGTTTCGAGAAATAAGTTTTATCCTTTGTTTTGCTTTGCCTGTCAGCGCTTCAGCATTTTGGTCCAAACGATTTCATGTTTTCTGATGCTTCTAGTTTCTGATCCGTCTTTTCGACTTTCCAATTGTCCGGGAAAGTTGCTTGATTTCTTTGGGTTGAATTTCTATATTTGCTCTCCTTAAAAAAACAGAGTATTGTTTAATGATCAGGTTTCGGATGGTTCATGATCAGTTTCTGAAGTTCTTTTTTCATAAATTTATACTGACAACTACATATCTAACTCAAATAATATCGAATGAAAGGATACAAAATTATCGTTCTTGCCAAACAGGTGCCAGATACCCGCAATGTTGGCAAAGATGCCATGAAGGCCGATGGGACAGTCAACAGGGCTGCACTTCCGGCTATTTTCAATCCGGAAGATCTGAATGCATTGGAACAGGGACTTCGTATTAAAGAAAATTTTCCCGGAACAACCATCACTATTTTAACAATGGGTCCTGGCCGGGCTGCTGAAATCATCCGCGAAGGGATGTTTCGGGGCGCTGATGATGGCATCCTGCTTACCGATCGTGCTTTTGCCGGTTCTGATACGCTGGCAACTTCGTATGCTTTAGGTCAGGCCTTGAAAAAAATTGGCTCGTATGATATCATTATTGCCGGACGTCAGGCTATCGATGGAGATACTGCACAGGTTGGGCCACAGGTTGCCGAAAAACTAGGTCTTCCTCAGATAACTTATGTCGAGGAAATTCAGTCCATCAGTAAAGGTATGATCACGGTGAAACGTCGTTTGGAGCATGGGGTGGAAGTGGTAAAATGCCCTCTTCCGCTGGTTGTAACTGTAAACAGTTCGGCTCCTGACTGCCGTGCCCGCAACGCCAAATTGATCATGAAATACAAACATGCCAAAACAATTTCGGAAATGCAGGACGCGAATGACGATTATCTGCATTTATATAACGATCGCCCATACCTGAATATTAAGGAATGGACCGTGCAGGATATTGAAGTTAATCCGATCGAATTGGGATTAGCCGGTTCGCCTACCAAGGTGAAAAAGGTTGAGAACGTTGTTCTTCAGTCAAAAGGAGCTAAAGTTATTACAGCTTCCGACGAAGATATGGATCAACTGATGCGTGAGTTAATAGAAAATCATACAATCGGATAACTGATAAAACATCCTACAACTATGAATAGTGTTTTTGTTTATTGCGAAATAGAAGACGGACAGGTTGCCGAAGTTAGCCTGGAATTGCTGACCAAAGGTCGTTCACTGGCCACCGAATTGAATTGTAAGCTCGAAGCAATTGCCATCGGTTATAAACTCGATGGTATTGAAAAGGACATTTTCCCTTATGGCGTAGATGTTTTACACATTGCCGATGACAAACGTCTGGCTCCATATACAACTTTGCCCCATAATTCAATTGTGGTCAAACTTTTTCAGGAAGAAAAACCACAGATTGCACTGATGGGAGCAAGTTCAATAGGCCGCGATTTAGGCCCGCGTGTTTCGTCAGCCTTACACAGTGGGTTAACCGCCGATTGTACCTCGTTGGTAATTGGCGATCACGAAGACAAAAAGGCAGATAAAGTGTATGAAAATCTACTTTACCAGATTCGCCCTGCTTTCGGAGGAAACATCATTGCAACCATTATTAATCCTGATTGCCGTCCGCAAATGGCGACAGTTCGTGAAGGGGTAATGAAAAAAGCCATTCTTGATCCGAAATACAAAGGAATAATCAATAAGCTTGATATTTCGAGATACACCAATGACATCGATTTTGTGGTAGAGCTAATTGAACGTCATATTGAAAAAAGCAAAGTGAACATCAAAGGTGCCCAAATTATTGTGGCCGGAGGATACGGCGTTGGATCCAAAGAAAATTTTGATTTGCTTTTCGAATTGGCTGAAGTTTTGGGTGGTGAAGTTGGCGCTTCACGGGCTGCTGTCGATTCCGGATATGTAGGTCACGATCGTCAGATTGGACAAACCGGAACGACTGTTCGTCCGAAACTCTACATTGCATGTGGTATTTCAGGACAGATCCAGCACCGCGCAGGAATGGAAGAATCGGCTCAGATTATTGCAATCAATACCGATCCTGAAGCTCCGATCAATTCAATTGCTGATTATGTGATCACAGGTGATGTATCTGTTATTCTGCCCAAAATGATCAAGTTTTATAAAGCAAATACCAAGTAATAGACCCCTCAAAGGAGGGGAGACTGAAAACGCATGTTAATATGGTTTAACCAAAGCCTTGTCAATAAAATTCCTCCCCTTTGGGGAGTTTAGGTGGGGCTAAAAAATTACAAACTATGGCTAATTTTTATACCGATAATAAAGACCTGAAATTCCATTTGACCCATCCGTTGATGGAGAAAATTGTTCGGTTGAAAGAACGGAATTTCGAAGAAAAAAAGAAATTTGATTATGCTCCCATGGATTACGAAGATGCACAGGATAGCTACGATAAAGTGCTTGAAGTGGTTGGAGAAATCTGTGGAGAGATTGTGGCTCCAAATGCGGAGGGCATTGATGCTGAAGGCCCTAGCGTGGTTGACGGACATGTGGTATATGCCAGTGGCACGGAAATAAATATTGATGCGCTTCGAAAAGCCGGATTAATGGGCATGTCGTTGCCCCGAAAATATGACGGTCTGAACTTTCCGATTGTACCATATATTATGGCTGCCGATATCGTTTCGCGTGCCGATGCTGGTTTTGTTAACATTTGGGGCCTTCAGGATTGTGCAGAAACCATTAACGAATTTGCTTCCGAAGAACAAAAGGCGAAATATTTACCGCGTGTTTGTGCCGGAGAAACCATGGCTATGGATTTAACTGAACCTGATGCAGGATCCGATTTGCAGGCAGTTCAGCTAAAAGCTACCTGGGACGAAAAGAAAGGCGTTTGGCTGATGAATGGTGTGAAACGTTTTATTACCAATGGTGATGGCGACATTGCCTTGGTTTTGGCCCGTTCTGAAGCTGGAACAAAGGATGGGCGTGGTTTGTCGATGTTTATTTACGATAAACGTAAAGGTGGTGTCACTGTTCGTCGCATCGAACACAAAATGGGTATCATTGGTTCTCCAACCTGTGAACTGGTATTTAAGGATGCTCCGGGTGAGATCGTGGGCGATCGCAAATTGGGATTGATCAAATATGTGATGGCACTGATGAATGGAGCTCGTTTGGGAATCCATGCACAATCAGTCGGAGTTTCAGAATCAGCCTACCGTGAAGCATTAACCTATGCCAAAGAACGTGTCCAGTTTGGAAAAGCAATCATCCGCTTCCCCGCCGTGTACGAGATAATAACAACCATGAAAGCAAAACTGGATGCATCGCGTACCTTACTGTACGAAACTGCCCGTTTTGTTGACATGTACAAAACATACGATCACATTTCGGAAGAACGTGCATTGGAAAAAGATGAAAAGGCAGAAATGAAGAAATATCAGCGTCTGTCCGATTTATTTACTCCACTTGGCAAAGGGATTGCAAGCGAATTCTGTAACCAGCTGGCCTATGATGCAGTTCAGATTCATGGTGGTTCCGGTTTCATGAAAGACTATCCGGTTGAACGCATTTACCGCGATGCCCGCATTACTTCTATTTATGAAGGTACAACCCAGTTGCAGGTTGTTGCTGCCATTCGTGGCGTTACAACTGGCGGGTACCTGGCTCAGATTCGTGACTATGAATCCCAGAAGATTACTCCGGAATTGGAATTCATGCGCCGTACCCTGATTATTCTTACCGATGACTATGAACAGGCTGTGACCAGAGTTGTGGAAAGTAATGACAATGAATTTGTCGATTTTCATGCCCGTCGCTTAGTCGAAATGGCCGGATTCATCATTATGAGCTACCTGCTTGTAATCGATAGCAACCGCGAGGCATCATTCACCAAATCGGCCAAAGTGTTCATCAGACTGACCAAATCACTGGTTAAGGGGCATGCTGAGTTTATTCGCGGTTCAGTGGTTGAAGACCTGGCTGCCTATAAAATTGAAATGGCAGAATAACATTTTCAGTAGAGACATTGCAGGCAAAGTCTCTGCTCCTTAAAATATTCTTGATAAAAGGCTGGTCATCTGATCGGCCTTTTACCGTTCATCTCGTTCACTTTCCTCCGTATTTGTTCTTTTTATTCCTCTTTTTGCCATTATGCTCTTTGATTTATACTGATCAAGAAACAATCTATTTGGTAATGTTTTCAGGGTTTTGGGTATTGATTTATGATTTTAGTAGAATGTTAATTTTAGGATTTGGAGAATGTATAAGAATTAATGTTGTATAACAGGCTGAGAGTGAGCAATGGAGGAAAAGGAGAAAGGTTTAAATAGAAAAAAAGCATGTATAGGGTTTGGAAATGGTAAAAAGGCGTCTATCTTTGCAGCCGCTAAACAGAAAAGCGGCAA
>JAUXUF010000072.1 GCA_030684645.1 Bacteroidota bacterium
CCAAACCCCCTCCGAAAGAGGGGGCTTAAAGAACCGGCATACGTTTATTTTCGCTTTTATTTCAAAATTCATTTGAACGGAATTTACAGTTAAGCACAAACCTTCAGAATCTTCAACGCCATAGTCTTTCCCCTTTGGGGAAAGGTTGGATAGGGGCTTTTCTCCTTTTCCAATTTTTGGGGAAGGGCTGGGGATGGGGATGGGGCTTTCTTTTTTACAGCGAATTCCTTCGGATAAACTGAAACGGGCTTTTAATTCGTTCGAATTTTTTGGTAAGGATCATTTGTGCTGCCAATTGCCCGATTTCTTCGTGGTTGGTTGAGATGGTGGTAATCCCATCGCATATAATTTCCTTGACCGGATTTTCGTTATAAGCCACAATGCCACACTGTTGACCAGGCGTCCAGCCTTTTTGCTTAATTCTGCGAATGAAGGCGTATAAATCGTCGTCTGAAACGATGATGTAAGCTTCTCCTTCCTTGATTTCGGCATCTTCCATCCGGTCGATGACTGTGTTGGCAAATCCGTGTACCTGACAAAATATACGAAATCCGCGAACGATGTATGGCGGATAAAATTCAGACTGCGGAAAGACCAGGTTCAGGCAGCTGTATTTCCGGAGAAGATCGATGCCACATAACAAGGCTGATTGAATATCTTTGTCATACTCCTGATAGACTACCGGATAATCTTTCAATTCCTCTAAAAACCGGTCAACGATCAATACCTTTTCGCTGGGTATTTTTTTGATGATCTCGCTGATGTTGGCATTATCGTTCCTGAAATGTGGCAGTATCACAAAGTAGTCGTAGTGGTTGAGGTTGTTATTTACAATGGCTTTAAATTCATCCAGGTCGTAGTTGTAAATAAACACATCGACACTGGCTTTCACTCCCATCGTTTTTACAAATGAGTAATAGATACTTCGTTTGTAGTTACTGAGCTTATTGAATATCAGGCAAATCCGGAGTTTTTTGCTCACATTCACCTGATTGATGTAATATCCTTTGCCCCGAACCGATAAAAGAATGCCCTTTTTTTTCATGTAAACGTAGGCTTTCTCAACCGTATCGCGCGAAAGAAGCAATTCTTCGCTCGTTTCGTTGATGGAAGGAATCCGTTGGCCATGTTTGAATATACCAGATTCAATATCCGAAATAAACAGATCGACCACCTGCTTGTATTTGGGGATTTCAGATTCAGAATTAATTTTAAGGCTATGCAGCATAAGATTCCGATTGAACGTCCGAAATTAATAAAAAAAGGCAAACCGAACGGCTGCCTTTAGGTGATGAAATCTTGTTGAGTTTTATGTCTGGGGTCGTTGTTATGGGTTACGAGTTGCAAGTTGTGTGTATTTTTGAAACTCGTATCCCGCAATTCGCAACATTATTCACTGCCAACTGCCACTGAACACTAAATCAATCCGGCCAATTTTTGTTTCAGCAGTTCTGGTATTTCAGCGGGTTCTTTGGCAACAGGAACTCCAGCCTTGTTGAACGCTGCAATTTTTTCAGCTGCAGTTCCAGCACCGCTCGAAATGATGGCTCCGGCATGGCCCATCCGTTTTCCGGGAGGCGCTGTTTGTCCGGCGATAAAAGCAACCACTGGTTTGGTCATTTTTTCAGCAATAAATTTGGCGGCCTGTTCTTCGGCGTCACCACCAATTTCGCCAATTAAAACTACCGCTATGGTGTCAGGATCATTCTCAAACATTTCCAATAAATCGATGAAATACAATCCGGCAACCGGATCGCCTCCAATTCCGACAACGGTAGTCTGTCCGAAATTGTTCAGGGTTAGCAGGTTCACCACTTCGTAAGTCAACGTACCGCTGCGTGAAATGAATCCGATGTTTCCTTCTTTGAAAATCATGGTTGGCAGAATCCCAACGAGCGCTTCTCCGGGAGTGATCAATCCGGGACAATTGGGACCGATCAAAAGTGTTCCATTTTGTTTCAGGATGGGGGTCACACGGATCATATCCTGTACCGGAACTCCTTCGCTGATTGCAACAACCAGTTTAATACCGGCTTCGGAAGCTTCAAGTATGGCATCGGCGGCATAGGGAGCCGGTACGAAAATGATGGATGTATTTGCACCTGTTGCTTTAACTGCATTTTCAACCGAGTTAAAAACCGGAATTCCTTCAACAGTTTCGCCTTCTTTTCCGGGTGAAACTCCGGCAACTACATTGGTTCCGTATTCGGTCATGCGACCGGTATGAAATTTACCATCGCGTCCGGTTATTCCCTGAACAACCAGCTTTGTATCTTTATTTACTAAAATGCTCATTGGATTCTAAATTGAATATTGATTATTGGATAGTGATTTTTCAGAAATAATTATCTTTTGCTTAACTCAATTGCTTTTTTAGCTGCTTCGCTCATTGAACTCACCGTGGGTAATCCGGTTTCCTTCAGGATAGCCAGGCCTTCTTCCGCGTTTGTTCCTGAAAGACGTACCACAATCGGCACATCAGTAATGATGATTTCCAGCGCTTTGAGAAGTCCTCTTGCCACATCGTCGCAGCGTGTAATTCCTCCAAAAATGTTGATCATAACCGATTTTACATTTTTATCGCTCAGCAAAATATTCATGGCATCAATTACTTTCTGAGGGTTTGAACTTCCGCCAATGTCCAAAAAGTTGGCTGGTGAACCTCCATAGAGTTTAATCATGTCCATGGTTGCCATGGCCAATCCGGCGCCATTTACCATGCATCCGATGTTTCCATCGAGTTTGATGTACGACAATCCTTTTTCGTTGGCTGCAATTTCCTGAATTTCTTCTTCATCGGGTTCCCGCATGGCCAAAATTTCAGGCTGACGGTAAAGGGCATTGTCATCAAAATTCATTTTGCCATCAATGGCCTGAACTTCATTATCTGTGGTCAATATCAGCGGATTAATTTCAGCTAATGTTGCATCAGTATCAATAAACAGTTTGTATAATTTAGTCAGGACAGATGCCGCTTTTTGAGCATGTTTAATGTTACCGAAAAGCTGGAGTGCAATGTTTCTGGCCTGATAATCCAATAGACCGGTCAACGGGTTAACCGGATATTTAATAATTTTATCAGGATTATTTTTAGCAACTTCCTCAATTTCAACTCCACCTTCGGCGCTGGCCATCAGGGTTACAGTTTTAGTGTTACGGTCGTTTACGAATCCAACATAAAATTCTTTTTCTATATCAGCTGCCTGGGTAACGATCACTTTTTCAACGGTCAAGCCTTTAATATCCATACCCAGAATTTGTTTACCGGCGTTTACAGCCTCTTCAACGTTTCTGGCCAGTTTTACCCCACCGGCTTTGCCACGGCCGCCGGTCAATACCTGGGCTTTTACAACAACCATGCAATTAAGTTCTTTGGCCGCTTTTTCTACCTCTCTCACAGTATAGCATAATACATCAGCGGGGACAGGAATGCCATAATTCCTGAAAATTTGTCTGGCTTGATATTCGTGAATTTTCATTTCAAAAATAAATTATTGGTTAATATGACTTAATTTAATACAGTTTAAGGATCAAATTTCTTTTTGCTTTTTTTTGGGCCTGAAATATCGGTTTTTTTTTGAAGAAATGTCAGAATTATTCGAATTTTTATAAACTCAAACAGATAAAAAAATTTAAAAATCATAATTGATTTATCGTATTTATATTCAATAAATTATGTTTTGTCCCATGATTTCTGAAAACACAAAAGAATGAAAGCAGGAGTAGAATAAATCTGATATTCGTCACCTGCTGAATTTTAAAAAAGGAAATGTATTAGTGTCAGGTTTGATATTTTCACCTATTTTTGCTGTTCTTATAAACAAACACAATGCTTGAAGATATTAAACAGGTTTTGAGGCAGGAAGCCGAAGCTATTCAAAATATTCCGGTGACAGATTCATATGAAAAGGCGATCGGCATTATTGAAAAACAGGTACACCAGCTCAAAGGCAAGCTGGTTGCATCAGGAATGGGAAAAGCCGGACAAATTGCCTTGAACATTGCAACGACTTTCAGTTCAACCGGAACACCCGCTGTTTTTCTACATCCCAGCGATGCGCAACATGGCGACCTGGGCGTGATTCAGCCCAATGATGTGCTGTTGCTGATTTCCAACTCCGGAAAAACGCGTGAAATTCTGGAATTGGTTGAACTGGCTGAAAATCTGCATAAAGATTTGCCTTTGATTGTAATTACCAGCAACAAGTATTCGCAATTGGCTCTACTGGCCGATGTTTGCCTGGAAACCGGTAATCCGAAGGAAGTTTGTATTCTTGGACTGACTCCCAGCACTTCAACAACGGTAATGACCGTTATTGGCGATGTTTTGGTGGTCATGATGATGAAAAGGATCGATTTCAATAATGAAGAATATGCCAAACGGCATCATGGAGGCTATCTGGGCGACAAATCACGGATGCAGGCGGGGATAATAGCCCCACCCCAACCCTCCCCACAAGGGAGGGAGTAGGAATCGCTTCGATTATTTTATTTCAGGTTATAAGGCAAAAATATAATTAAACGCAATTTTAAAGTCCCCTCTTGCGGAGGGGATTTAGGGGAGGCTATTATTATGCGCATTCTAAAAGAATACACCATTGGACTGGTCATTGATATTCAGGAGCGATTGATTCCTGTGATTGAGGAAAGCGAACAGTTGATCGAAAATTGCATAAAACTGATCCAGGGGTTCCAAATACTTGGACTTCCTTTTCTGGTAACACAGCAATACACCAAAGGATTGGGTGAAACGGTCGGCGAAATTAAAGCGGCAATCAAAGACTTTCAGTACATTGAAAAGAAAGATTTCAGTTGTTACGACGAGCCTGTTGTTGCTGAAAAACTGGCGGTTTCGGGTGTCGAAAATGTAATTCTATGCGGAATAGAAGCGCATGTTTGTGTATTGCAAACGGCTATCGACCTCAAAGAGGCGGGCTACAATCCGGTGGTGGTGATGGATTGTGTTTCGTCGCGTTCGTTTGACAACGTTGACCTGGCTGCCGAACGCTTCCGATACGAAGGAGTCATGATGACTTCGCTCGAATCAATTCTGTTTGAACTCACCAGAAGCGCCGCTGCTCCTGAATTTAAAGAGATTTCGAAACTGGTGAAATAGGAATGGAAGGCGATTGAAGGCTGTAGAACGCAATGGATTACTTTTGTCAGGTTGTCGGTTATCTGTTGTTGATTCTGAACCTTGGGATTGATTACTTTTTTCAACTGCTCCCAACCGCTTTCTATTGCCTTCTATTGCTTCCCCCTAAAACCCATTCACATAGAAATACCGAATCCGGCAGGCTGTTCCTTTGCTTTGGGTATTTTTCTCCGGTAAATCCTGGATTTTCAACTCGTGTTTCCCATTTTTTAATCCTGATAAGACAGCCTCTTTAAAAAAAATTAGAATGATGATCGATTCTGCATCTTATCGCACCGAATCAAAGCCTCAATGTAATAATAATCTGCATAATTGATAGAAGCATCTATTTCATATCCGCTAGGATAATTTCCTGTGCAATGATTTAAGAACGAATTATTTGCTTTCCTACTTTGATATTTTTTAGAGGAAAGCTCATTTAACGTTGCAATGGCGGCAAATTTATATCTTTCAGCCTTTCCCTTATCATCTTCCAATTGAGACAATTCGAGTAATGCCGATGTGGCAATAGCGGCTGCAGAAGCATCTCTAGGCTCATTTTGAAGATTTGGCACATCAAAATCCCAATATGGGACGTAATCTTCGGGCAATCGGTCCAGATAAATATTCGCTACTTTTTCAGCAAATCGCAGAAATTGTTTATCCAGAGTCTCACGATAAACCATCGTGTAACCATATATAGCCCACGCTTGGCCTCTTGCCCACATTGAGTTGTCACTATAACCCTGATTGGTAACTCCTTTAATGAAATTGCCATTAATGGTATCATATACTGCAACATGGAAGCAAGATCCGTTTTCTCTAAAAGCATTTTCTTTCGTTATCTTTGCATGGTTATAAGCCATGTCATAATATTTTTTATCACCTCCATTTTTTGATGCCCAGAACAAGATTTCCAGATTCATCATGTTGTCAATTATTGTATTATGAGGCCATCCCATCTTTTGTACCATATTGGGCCATGATAGTATTGTTCCCACTACCGGATTATACAATTCCGATAATTTTGCCGCCGCCTCCAGAATAATTTTTTTATATTTTTCATTGCCTGTAAGACGGTAAGCATTTCCATAACTACAAAATATCTGAAATCCTACGTCGTGATCCCCTTTTTGGTTTGGCGTCACCAGAGGCTGCAAATATTCTGTGTACTGAATTGCCTTTCCCTTAATCCTGTCATTCCTGAAATATTCATAATCATACCATAAAATGCCTGGCCAAAATCCGCTGGTCCAATCATGGATTCCGACCAGCTTCCATTTCTTCTGACCTGAATTCATGCTTCGAGGCATGACGCAACTATCCTTTAGTTCATTTAGGGTTCTTTTTAATTGATTATCACAATATTGTAGATTACCTTTTAACTTGAATGTTTTAGGACCTTGTCCAAAAGAACACATTATTACTCCGAGGAAAAAAAACAGTAAAATATAGATATGCTTCTTCATTAGAAGATGTTGATTTTAAGATTGTTTGTGTGAAAATTGATGTCTGTATAAACTTTTCCACCGGGGTATGCCCGGTGGAAAATGAATTTGTACAAATAGTCGTGCTATTTTTTTCTGTTCACAACGTATTTTATTCTAATACCCTGGATTCTGCGGTAATAGATTAGTATTTCTATCCAGTTCAGATTGAGGTAAAGGAAGTAAATAACGGGATTTTTGGAAATTTGGATGAGGTTCGTATGAGTTTGGCCCGGTGAAAACTTCTGTACCAATATCCCAACGCTTAATGTCGTACCATCTTTTCCATTCAAATGCCAGCTCGACACGACGTTCTTCACGGACGGCAGCCCTAAAATCTGCCTGAGACATTCCAGGAGTCAAACTGGCCGGAAATTCGATCTGCTTACCAGCATAATTTCTGGCGCGCGCCCTAACCTTGTTGATATAGTCGTAAGCTTTGGTTGTAGGACTGCCAGTAGCCTCATTAATGGCTTCGGCAGCAATCAAAAGGACTTCAGCATAGCGGAAAATATTGTAGTTATGATCGGATAATGTTCCATCGGCAGCTGAAGAACCGGGGTACAAACTCCATTTCGCAATATGGATACGTGGCCATCTCCATTTGGTATATGGAGTCATAACTCCTTTTACAGGCGTTTCGGTCAGGAAACTAACTTTCTTACGGTAATCCCTATCGTCGAAGCTTGCATACACACCAGGCGAGGTAACAACCACGCTCCATCCCTGCATGTCAGCATCCCTTACTCCAGTAATTGGAGCCATAAAATCGACCTGTTGTGGATACTCTGGCCCCTTGAAACTTCCTTTAAAATCGACAGCCCAGATTTGTTCTTTATGGTCGCCGTTTACTGCTTTCCATAAATCCTGGTAATCTGCAAGCAGGTCATACCCGTAAACAGAAGCATTATTAATCACGTCTTCGGCATATTGTGCAGCTTTGGCATAGTCTTTCGTGGTCAGATACACTGAAGCCAGCATAGTTTTGGCAGCCCCTTTCGTTGGCCTACTGCGAATACTTTTGGTATAGCTATTGGGCAGGTATTTGATACCATCTTCGCAGTCGGCAATAATATGCTTGTAAATTTCTGATGCAGGTGTTTTTGAGATGTCCTTTATTGAAGCAGGATCCGAAACAAATTCGCCCATATATGGGATATCACCCCATAGCTGAACCATGTGATAATAGCAAAGCGCCCGGATCATCTTTGCTTCGGCAATCAACTGGTTTTTATACACTTCATTCATTTCAATGCCGGGTATCCCACTAATTGCAGAATTTGCAGCACCGATTACCTGGTAAAAAGCAGGCCACATGTCAGTAACCATTCCATTATTTGAGTCTGCCGTGAAATTATTTACCTGAACCCGTTGAGCCGGAGTTCCTATATCGCCTATGTCGCACATGTCGCCAGCTAGCTGGAGGGTAATCAGTAGCCTCCGACCATACAGGAACTCACTTTCAAGCCACGAATATCCGCCCATCACAGCAGCTTCGGCATCAGCCTGAGTTTTGAAAAAAGATTGAGGGGCCAATAATCCTACCGGTTCTTCGTCCAGGTTGGTACATGCCAACATTGAGAAGAGAACCAAACTCATTATCGTAATTTTATTAACTATTTTCATTGTTCTTTACTTTTGAATTTAATTACATTTTACAAACCGATATTGACACCTATTGTCAAGGATTTTACATTAGGATAACTTCCATAATCAAGGCCAATATTCGTATTGGAATCCCTAAAGCTAACTTCAGGATCATAACCTGAATAATTAGTAATGGTGATCATATTCTGGGCGCTCAAATAAAATCTAAGTTTTGAAATATTAAGCCTTTGCAGAATGGTTCCCTGAACATTATAACCTAAAGCCAGGTTTTTTAGCCTGATATAAGAGCCATCTTCAACCCAGCGAGTTGACACTTCCGCTTTATTTGCTCCTGAAGCCATCGGAACATTTGTATCGGTGTTTGTTGGAGTCCATCGGTTAAGTGCATCTTTGGTTGCATTACTTTTTCCAGACATCCAGTCCAGTTCCATACGGGTATAATTCATCATATCGTTCCCGATACTTCCGTGTATGAAAATATTTAAGTCGAAATTTTTGTATTTGAAATCGTTGTTAAACCCAAAAATGAAATCAGGATTAGGATTGCCTATGATTACACGGTCGTCGCTGTTTACAATTCCATTGGGTTTCCCATCCAGTTTTCCACTCGCGTCACGTCCTGTTACATCACGATATTTAATGTTACCTGGTTTTTTAGTTGGTTCAGCGCTGAAATTATCGCCCTGCTGATAAACACCATCAGCAATCCAGCTATAGAATGCGCCGACAACCTCACCTTCGCGTAATATCTGTGAATCGGAAGAAAGCATGTGACCCGGCACAGTTGAATACAATACATCTCCTCCGGCCAGTTCCAGTATCTGATTTCGGTTAAACGAAATATTGAAGTCGGTATTCCACTTCAATACATTATTCATATTAACTGTTGTCACCGAAAATTCCCAACCTTTATTCAACACACTTCCAATGTTTTGCAACGAAGTTCTATACCCTGAATATTGGGGCAGAGGGACATTATATAGCAAATCGGAAGTTTTTTTGTAATAATAATCAGCAGTAAAAATTAAGCGCTCATTGAATAATCCAATATCTAATCCGATGTCGGTTTGTGCCGTACTTTCCCATGTCAGGTTTTCGTTTGCTACAGTACTTGGCATTACTGCATTAACAGGGTTGCCATCAATAATTGTTGTTGAAGGCTTAAATAAGGCAAGAGACCTGTATGAACCAATCTCAGTATTCCCGGTAATACCATAACTGGTTCTCAATTTCAAATGGCTCAAATCTGAAATGTCCTTCAGAAACGATTCTTCCTTCATGTTCCATGCAAATGCCCCGGAAGGGAAAAATGCCCATTTGTGTTTTGCACCGAAACGTGATGAACCATCATAACGTCCGGTAAATGTCAGCAGGTATTTGTTGGCAAAACTGTAATTTAATCTTCCGTAAAACGAAGTAAGTACCCATTCGGTTAAACTCGATGAAGCACTTTGAAAATTAGAACCACCACCCAGATTCCAGAACGAGAATGAGTTGGTAACGAAATTCTGATTGGCAGCATTCCAGTATTCGCTTCGGTATGACTGATATGAATAACCTGCCATGAAATTCAGCTTGTTTAAATCATTGATTGCCTTTTTGTAGGTCAGGTAATTTTCGTTTAGGAGAACCGTGTTTTTATTGGATGAGATTGAACCGATACCACCAAAGTTTTCCCCGTCTTTTAAAGTTGTTGGAACGTATTGTCCGTTTCTGCCGTTAAAAATCTGCACTCCAACAGTTGAACGGAACATCAAATCTTTTAACAAGTCAATTTCAGCGTATGAGTTTCCCTGAAAAATATCGATAACCGTGTTGTTTTGCCTTTCTTTTGCAATAGCTACAGGATTATCATGCGGATCCCCGATTTTATGGCGGGTATATTTCCCATTCTCATCATAAACTCCCTGTACCGGTTCAAACTTTAATGCCGCTGAAACCACACCGGTACCTGTGGTACCTCCGCTTGCTTCTTGGGTTCTTACGCCATCCTGAGTTGTTCTGGCATAGTTCATCTTTACCCCGAATCTTAAGTGATCGTTAAAGTCAACATCGAGGTTTGTTAATGCTGAAAGCCGGTTGAACTTAGAATTAATGACAGTTCCTTCGTTGCCATAATAATTTGCTGAAGTATAAAATTTGAAATTTTCTTTACCACCACTGGCCGATAGCTGATAGTTTTGAAGTATTCCCGTCCTGAATATCTCATCTTGCCAATCAGTCCCTTTGCCATATTGCTGCGGATTTGGATATGGAATCGCTGTTAGTCCGTCATTTTTATACATCTCGTTCATCAATTCGGCAAATTCCTGACCGTTTAATAATTCAAGTTTTTTGCCAATTTTTTGAACTGAATAGGATGAATTAAGTTCAATTTTTGTTTGTCCACTTTTTCCGCTTTTGGTCGTAACCAGTACAACTCCGTTTGCACCCCTCGATCCGTAAATAGCGGTTGCCGAAGCATCTTTCAGAATTTCGATGGATTGAATGTCTTCAGGTGCCGGAACTGAGCCGCCGGCAAATCCATCGACAACATATAAAGGTTCGCTGCTGGCATTAATTGAAGTGCCTCCACGGATACGGATTCTGGCACTTGAACCAGGTTCCCCGTTTTTGGAGGTGACCATGACCCCGGCAGCACGGCCCTGTATTGCTTGTGTTGCGCCTAATGCAGGATATGCAGCTAATTTATCTGAAGAAACTGAAGTTACCGAACCTGTAAGGTCACTTTTCTTCATGGTGCCATAGCCAATCGCCACAACTTCTTCAATCCCAATAGTTTCATCTTCCATCTTCACATTTACAGTTGCTTTCCCTTCAACCTTAATCTCCTGCATCTTCATTCCCACAAACGAAAATTGCAAAGTTGCATTTTCAGGAATATTGGAAAGTGAATAGATCCCGTTGGTGTCGGTAATTGTTCCATTGGTAGTGCCTTTTACAACTACCGAAACACCAGGCAGCGGGGAACCTGATGAATCGGTGATTTTGCCGGTAATCTTTTGAATATTTTCACTAACCGGAATGGCGGTATTGCTGCTGTTCAATGCAATCAGGCGGTTGCTGATTTCATAAGTAATCCCAGCTTCACGGAATACCCGGTCGAGTATCTCTGTAACCAACATGTTATTGGACGCGATATCTACTTTTTGTTCGACATTCACCTTGGTGGCATCGTACATAAAATAGAACTCGGATTTGTTTTCGATTACCTGCAATACGTCTTTAATTGTCGCGTTCTTCAGGTTCAAACTCAAGCGGGTATTTTGCGAGTATGTTCCCAATGCAAATGCCTGCGAAATAGTTACGAACAGTATGAACAATGTTGTTCTCATAGCCCTGCAGAATTTTGATCCCCGGATTTCATAAAACCCGGAAATCCATGAATAATGATTTTTTTTCATAAATTTGTCTTGATTTGATTTATTATTCAAATTGTTTTTGCCTCTCACGATCAATGAACAAGGCGAAAGAAAAAGGAAGGGGATGTTACCAGCATCTCCTTTTTTGGTTTTAACCGATTAGTTTTCCATAGGCAACTGAATTTATGATTGATAATTTATGATTGATGATCTTTCTCAATTGTTTTTAGTGCTTATTTGTCAGAATTACTTTTGTCCTGGTATTTAGATTTTCTCCGCGGATGATTTTGTATCGGACGGAACAGGAGAAACCGATCGATTTAAAAATTTCTTCCAGAGTTTCATTTTTAATGGTCGCGGTAAATACTGATTTATAAATATCAGGCTGGCCGACCTCAATGTTGATATCATACCGTCTTTTCAGTTTGGCAATTACTTCATACATCGGATCGTCCCTGAAAATCAAAACCCCGTCTTTCCAGGAAGTGAATTTTTGGAGGTTAACTTTTTTCAGGGATACATTTTCTGAGAACTTATCATATTGGGCCATTTCGCCCGGCTTCAATTCGTAACGGAACGATTTGATTTTGGTATTCAACATTTCCACTTTACCCGACTCCAAAGCTACACGGATGTTTTTATCATCCGGATAGGCGCTTACATCGAATTTGGTCCCCAAAACTTTAACTTCCAAATTGTTACAAAAGACTTTTAGCGGGATCCTTTTGTTTTTTGTTACCTGAAAAAATGCCTGCCCGCTAAGGTTTATTTCACGGTTGTTGACGGCGAAGTTGGTGTTATAGGTAATTTGGGTTCCTGAGTTTAGCCAGACGACCGAGCTGTCGGGAAGGATTATTTTGGAAACCTGTCCGTTGTCGGCAATCACGGTGGTGATGTGCTGAGCCGGCTTCCGGTCGCTGAAGAAATGGGGTTGGCTATAAAAGAACAAAGAAGAAAGGCCAACTGCGAAAATAAATACCGCGGCATATTTCAGCAGATCATAACTACTTAGACGGAATGTTTTCTGCTTCGTAGCTAAACGTTTTTTAAAATTCAGGTATAGATTTTCTATCTGATAGTCGGGCATTTCCTTTGTTGAAGAAGCCAACGCCCAGGCATTTTTGATTTTTCTGAATTCTTCCCGGGCCGACTGATCCTCATCCAGTTGGGACAGCACAGCCTTTTTAGCATCCCCTTTCAGGTTCCCCGTCACTGTTTGCAGTATGTCATCTGTATTTTTCATGTTTTTGCTTCATATAATTAAAGCACGAACCAGGTTTTACCCTAGTTGCGACCCGAAAAAAATCAGGATTATCGGACAAACAGAAAAGCCATGATCGGCAAATAGTCTTTGAGGGTGATACGGAACAGTTTTAACGCTTTGGTGATGTGCCCTTCGACGGCTTTTACGGAGATGCCCAGTTCTTCGGCAATTTCTTTATTTTTTTTATCATCAAACCGGCTCATATTAAATATGGTCCTGCATTGCGGGGGTAGCTGGCTGAGTGTTTCTTCAATAATTTGTTCGATTTCCGTGAACGCGAAAGAAGAAGTGTCGAGTGTGTGTAAAGCATCCAGGTTTGCTTTCAATTCTAATCCGTCCACATCCGACGATTCAAAAAGTTTCTGTTTGTACCGCTGGTCGCGGAGTTTATAAAGGCAGTTGTTTTTTGCAACTGTGAAAAGGTAAGCTCCCAGGTTGGTGTTGTCGGTTAATTCTGCTTTTTTGTCCCAAAGGGTCATTAATGTATCCTGAATAATGTTTTCCACGATATCGACGAGTGGAACGTACTCAAACACAAAGTAATACAATCGGGGTACATACTTGTTATAAATGACTTTAAATGCGGCTTCATCGCCTCGTTTTAGTTTTTCAAATAAATATTTTTCATTTTCCGTCATTACAAGTCTTAAATCGTTTGAACAAAACTATTAAAATTCTTCGATACAATGTTTGCGGTCTTCATTTTAGTTTTGCCTCTAACCCAAACGGGAGACAAAATTTAAACTGTTTAATTGTAAAAATTGTTCCAAAGATAATCATATTGAGATGAAACGGGTACATAATGAATACCAGGTATCAGGGAAGATTGACTCCACTTTTTATTAAGATGGGAAGGTTTTCTTTATCTTTGAAAACCGGATAGAAATATTGAGTTCTGATAAATCCTCTAATAACTAATAACTAAAGTGTTGTGAATGTCAAACATGGATTATCCCCACCACAGAAAAAGCATTGATTTTAGTGAACTCCTTGAAAAATATCAAGAGCTTCTAAAAGAAAATGAAAGCTTGAGGGGAAAGATAAAAAGCTTAAATGACCAACTTGGCCTCGAAGAATTACATGATACTTGCATCGAGGATTTTTTGCATAAACCGGAAATATTAGAGAAGGAAATCCAACAAGCCGAAATTTTAAATTCATCCCTGATCCTAAATAAAAGGTCGGATTCCAACGAAAAGATCAGGCTTTTTAAGTCGATCTTCAGAGGAAGGGATGATGTTTATGCCAAAAGGTGGGAAAATAAGACGAAAGGGACAGCAGGGTATTCGCCTGCATGTGCCAACGAATGGAACCCAGGCATCTGCCAAAAGCCCAAAATTTCATGTTCAGATTGCATGCACAAAGATTATCTTGCTTTGAATGAGGAGGTCATTGATAATCATTTGCGTGGGCGAAATAATCTTGTTGTTGGGTTATATCCAATGCTAATGAATGAAACTTGTCATTTTTTAGCCATTGATTTTGACGATGAAGGTTGGCGGAAAGACATCACAACGCTCAGGGAAATTTGTTCCTCATTTAAAATACCTGTCGCGGTTGAGCGGTCGCGCTCGGGCAACGGGGCTCATGCATGGTTTTTCTTTGAGCAACCAATAGCTGCTTCATTAGCCAGGAAATTTGGAAGCGCTATGCTAACTTACGCTATGAGCAGGAAACATGATATTACATTTAAATCATACGACAGGCTTTTCCCCAATCAGGATACCATGCCGAAAGGCGGTTTCGGTAATTTAATTGCTTTGCCCCTGCAAAAAGCTGCAAGAATAAATGACAACAGCGTTTTTATTGATGATCATTTTTATCCATATTCAGACCAATGGGCTTTTTTGGCTTCAATCAGGAAGCTTACTGAAAGTGATGTTGAACTGCTGATTTCAAAAATCTGTCAGGGAAACGAGTTGGGATCATTAAAAAAAGATGATGAAGAAGAGCAGAAACCATGGGAAACAGTTAAAGCTAAATTGCAGAAGGAGGACTTTCCTCTGAAGTTGGAAATTGTAAAGTCCAATATGCTGTTTATAAACAAAGCTGGTGTTTCTCAAAGGGCATTAAATCAAATGAAACGTTTGGCGGCTTTCAAAAATCCCGAATTTTATAAAGCTCAGGCCATGCGTATGTCAACCTTTAACAAACCCCGGATTATTTCCTGTGCCGATGAAACGACTGATTATTTATGCCTGCCAAGAGGATGTGAAGCGGACTTGAAGGCAATATCTGAAGAATTAGGTTTGAAAGTTGGCTGGACGGATCAGACCAATAGCGGCAGAAAGATTGATGTTGAATTTTGTGGAATTCTGAGGGATGAACAACCTCTGGCCATTGATAAATTATTGGAACATGACATTGGTATCCTTTGCGGAACAACCGCCTTTGGCAAAACGATAGCCGCAATTAAGCTGATTGCTGAAAGAAAGGTGAATACATTGATACTGGTCAATAAAATTAGTTTGGTTTTTCAGTGGAAAGATAAACTTTGTGAATTCCTGACAATTAATGAATCTTTACCAACGACTGAAGACTCTCCCGGAAAAAGAAAGAAAAGCAAAAGTATCATTGGGCAAATGGGGGGCGGAAAACATACACTAAATGGAATAATTGATATCGCTGTGATGCAATCCCTAAGCAGGGAGGGTGAGGTAAAAGACTGTGTGAAAGATTACGGTATGGTTATCGTTGACGAGTGCCATCATGTTTCGGCTTTCAGTTTTGAAATGATACTTAAGAGTGTAAATGCAAAGTATGTTTATGGATTAACCGCCACACCTTCCAGAAAAGACGGACATCATCCGATTATATTTATGCAGTGCGGCCCAATCAGGTACAGGGATGATGCAAAAGAGCAAGCAGAGAAAAGACCTTTTGACCATTATGTCGTACCAAGGTTCACTTCCTTCAAAGTCCCTATCTGGTGGAATAAAGAGGAGAAAGACTTGTCAATTACAGAATTATATGCAGAGATTGTATCCAATGAAATGAGAAATCAGCTCATCATCGATGATGTGGTTCAATGTTATGAAAAGGACAGAAACTGTATTATATTGACTGAACGGACGGCCCATGTTGATCTACTTGCAAAAGAACTTGGCAAACGAATTCCGGATGTGATTTCTGTTATGGGAACCATGGGAGCAAAGGAAACAAGGAAAACATTGAGTAGGATAACAAACGCGCCAAAAGACAAACCACTCACTTTAGTCGCGACTGGCAGGTATATTGGAGAAGGCTTTGACGAACCCCGGCTTGATACTTTGTTCTTAGCCATGCCCATATCTTGGAAAGGGACCTTACAGCAATATGCCGGAAGGCTTCACCGGATTTTTGAAAGTAAAAATGAAGTCTTGATCTACGATTATGTGGACATTCATGTGCGGATGTTTGAGAAGATGTATAATAAACGGCTTTCCGGTTATGCATCCATTGGCTATAAGGCAAAAGGAGAAAGTTCTGCTGCGGAAAGTGTTGATATTATCTTTGACAAAAACAATTTTTTACCGGTGTATTCCAATGATATAGTGAATGCATCCAGAGAAATCCTAATAGTAAGCCCGTTCGTTACAAAAAGACGTACTTTGCAAATGGTGCAAAATCTGAAAGCTGCAATTGCGAATAACGTGAAAGTGACCGTTATAACAAGGCCTGCTGATGATTATAAAGCGAAAGATCTTGTAAGTTGGAATGATACAATTGAACTGTTGAAAATGGCAGGGGTGACACTGATCCTAAAATCAAGCATCCATCAGAAATTTGCTATTTTAGATCAGAAAATTGTTTGGTACGGAAGTATCAACCTTTTAAGTTTTGGTAGCGCCGAAGAAAGTATCATGCGGCTTGAAAGCCCGAATATCGCTTATGAACTAATTAAAAGCATAAATATTAATGGAAAATAAAACTAATTACAAAGCGTCTGAGCAGGATATAAATGCTACGGTTAATGATTTTATGAGCTTCTGTCGTTTCATTGATGAGCAGAAACCATTATTGTCTAAAAGTAAGGAAGTCTTAGGGAAAAAAGATCTGTTTGAATTAAACAATCAGCTTGGTTTCAGGAAAGACATTGCTTCACCAAATTATCTACAGGAATCATATCCGGGAATTGATTTGATGTTCAATCTTGCACTATTGGGGAAGTTATTTATAAAAACTGGTGATCTCAAAGGGAATGTATATCTAGAAAACACAATCAGAAAGCCTGAATTTGATGCATTGAACAGCTTTGAGAAGTACTGTTTTCTTTTAGAAACTTTCTGGACAGAATACGATTTTACGGAAATTTTAAGATTCGGCGTTGATCCAATTCACGAAATCGTTCAAAAAATTGCCAGATCAAAGTCTGGACAGAAGTTGATAAAAGGTTCATTTTCAAAAAGAAAAGACCATGATCCGGTTTTCTCCTATAACTCTGTTATTGTTTATTATTTCACCTATTTTGGTATTTGCACTTTTGAGCCAATCTTATTTGAGCCCAAAAAATTCTCTAAGTATGAGGATAATATCAAAGAAGTTATTCCAACCGAATTTGGAGTTAATATTTGTGGAATATTGGCCGGGCAAAAATTAAATGAATGGAACGTTCCGTGGTTAGAAATACACAATAGTTACATGGGATGGGATGATAATGAGGAGGATGAAGACGACAATGAGGATGATATAGAAAACGATGAAGAAAATGATTCAGAGTTTATCCCATTGTTCAAATACTTTGAGCCGATATTTCCAGAAGGGGTTTTGGCTAACACAGTCAAGGCTGAAACTAAAAAGTTTGTAAAGGGGAGCTATATTTTTCAGGTATCGTATGGAAAGACTGTGTGGCGCAAAATCAAGGTCTCATTCAATCATTCACTTGAGGATCTTCATTTGGCTATTCAAAAGGCATTTGATTTTGACAACGATCACCTTTATTCATTTTTTATGGACAACAAACGGTATTCCAGGCATGCATATCACTCGGAGTATAGCGATGAAGGGCCTTATGTTAATGATGCTATTATTGGAGAACTTGGCTTATATGCAGGCAAAAAAATCCTTTACTTTTTTGATTACGGCGATTCTTGGGAATTTGCGGTACAATTACTTGAAATTAAAGAAGATGAACCGCTACTCAGGAAGCCGGGGATCATTGAGATAAAGGGTGACGCCCCTGAACAATATGGGTACGATGATTTTGAATAGGTGAAAAGCTACAACAAAACTTTCAATTTCCATGCTTGAATATGCTTTACCAAAACCCGAATAAAGGTAGTTTTTAAATGCAAGGTCGTTGATATAAAATTTACAGGTACCCGAAACGATTTCCTTGCCTTTAATGTTGTAACGCTCTACACGATGGATCAAAAAGGTATTTCTTGTTATTTTTGTAAAAAACATCTGACAAAATGGAAAAATTATTTCAATTCTCAGCATCCACCCTTTTTTTGTCTGACTAACAACCATTCCTGCCAGATTAAGTCCCTGTTTTGTCAACTAATATTCTATGCCTGTCAGATATGTAACAATCCTGGAGAATAAACTCCTTAGTTTTTCAGATACATAACTATCTCAGCCAGGTCTGTTCCTCATTTTGCCTGACTTGTTTCTATTTTTGAGAATGAAGACCCTTGCTTGTCAGATACATTCCCTTCCGTGCGAACGAGTGATGATCTTTGTCGAAACATCTCCCTTTTGAGTTTGGAACTTTTCTGTTGTTACCAGATTAATAAAAAACTCCTGCACGGAAGTACGGAAGTATTGATCCCGGCAGGAGTTTCTCCTATCTTTTGCAGACGCTGACAGCCTGCCAGCCGAAGCCTTGGCGCAGGCAGGGTTTTTCAAACGCTGTCAGGTCAGGCATATATTCAAAGTTACGGAGCGGTTACCGTTGACGTTTTATGCGCTGAACCTAAATTACCAACGACTTTACTAAAGGTAAACTGTTCTTTCTTTACCGCATCATACTGGTAATAATTGGAGACTTTTTTACAAATTCCGATTATCTCGTCGTAGATGGCATTAAAAACTTCAGCAACTTCTTTGGTTATTTCTTTCGTTGATAACTTGAAACCTTCCTGACTAATGTTCGCTTGCGTAAAGGTATTGGCATAATCCATGATGTTGCTGATCAGCACATCAGACATTCCTTTCCCGACAATTTGACCTCGAAGTGAGCCGGTCATGTTGGTTTTGAAAGAATAAAGCAATTGCACCAGCGACTCCTGGTTCCCTTTCTGTACGCCTCTCAAATGTTTTGAAAAACCAAGCGTGTTCAGTATTTCATCTCGCGTTGCAGGTTCTGCCTTAAAGTCGTCGTCGATTTGTGTTTTAAAAAATGAAAGGTTCCTTTTGGCAGATACCTGAATGGCCGACAACCCCGAAGTGGCATCGCGCAGGCCTTTTTTTGCATCGATGCCCAGATGGGTTTCAATGGTTTGGTCGATGCGCAAAACCAGGTTCGTTGCATATTCTTCAGTCCAGTCGTTACGGGCAGCAGACAATTCTGAAATGTTCGACTTAAAATTTCCGGCAATGGTTTTGGATGTCAATAACATATCGACATCCTTGTAGCTGTAATTTCGATTTTTTGTCATGGTGATTTGAATTTGGTTAATAATGAATGTGTTAAGAATTTAATCGTTAAACCACATTGCTAAATCTCGACAATTGATTTGATTATAATATCGACTACATTAATTGTAATTCCCATGTTTTTTACACAATTCGATAAACTTAAGCACCCTTTCCGGTGATACGTCATGTTGGATAATATGTGCCGGGGCGATCATGTAACCTCCACCTTTGCCCAAAATGTTGATTTTTTCGATGATGTCGCGTTCAAGTTCCTCTGCACTTCCGTTAGGTAGCAATTCCTGCTGATCAATGGCACCCCAAAAAGCAAATTTATCGCCAAATCTATTTTTCATGTCATGAGGTAAATGCCCCGGAACGCCCGGCTGAACGGGGTTGAATACCTCAAACCCGATTTCCCGGATGTCATCAAGGAGTTCGGCCACAGCCCCGTCACAATGGAGAATAGGGATGATATCTGGCTTGGCTTCTTTGAAACGGTCGATCATTTTTTTGTAGAGAGGTTTTAGCTGCTCACGAAAAGTTTCCGGTGACATGATCAGGCTGGCCTGAGTGCCAAAATCATCGCCAACCCAGATGGCATCCACCCCTATTTCTATCAAACGTAAGCCGATCCTGGTCTGAAATTCCGTGCAGGCTTCAAATAATGGGATCACATATTCAGTCTCCATCATCATGTCGACCAGTAGTTTCTCCATGCCCACCAACTGCTGCGCCAATGAGAAAATCGTCACTTCAATATCCCCAATAACCAGGTAGGCGTTTTTGTACTTTTTTACCAATGCTTCAGCGTCCCGAAAACGGCCTGGTGCATCCGGATCAGGAAACCGGTAGGCTTCAATTTCAGCCTTCGTTTCAACCTGGGCCAATGGATGTTCAAGCACTTCCACATAAACATCCCCCTGGCGCATCCGCATCTGGTATTCATTGAGCCAGGTGCCTTTGTCATCTTTCAATATACGGTAATCATCCGAAACGGATGCCCCGGTTATCACGACGTCGCTGCCTAAGGCAACCCTTATTTCATTGGCGCTGATGCGGTAAGTTACATCTTCGTAAAGGTTATCTGTATAGTGGACCGGTATTCCCAATACTTTCCCAAAATGATCGGCCAGCTGGCGACATAAATCAAACTGGACCGGAACCCGGTCGGGTAATCCGGGTAACCGTTTGAATGCTTTTAAAACACGTTCTCTTGAGTTCATGGGGATATTTATAGATGATTATTATTAGTTTTACAATTAGTGTTTGGGTTTTACAAATCCATCTACTCTCTGTGCAGCTGTCGGGTGGGGATTCTGTGCCTTATAATTTTTCGTGAGATTTTCCCATTTAGCTTTCATCATTTTCACCCGTTCGGGATATTTAGTTGAGAGGTCATTTTTTTCGCTTCGATCATTTGCCAGGTTATAAAGACCCCACTGGTGTTTATCGAGCTCTGATGCCACTAACTTCCAATCTCCCATCCTCAAAGCATAGTTACCCTCGTGATTGAAGTAAATAAAATCATGTTTAACTGAATTATCTTTATAAAATGAAGGGACTAAGCTAACTCCATGGAGTTTGGGATAATCTTTTGATGTTTCACTATAGGGGTCGATATTGCCCGCCAACTCCAAAATAGTTGGCAACATATCTACCAAATGACCGGGGTTGTATCTTAATTCATTTTTATTTTTGATTCCATTAGGCCAATGCACAATTAGTGGTGCAGAAATACCGCCTTCATGAACCCAGGCCTTACTCCGGCGGAGAGGAGTATTGGAGGCTGATGCCCAGCCAGGCCCTATACACAGATGGCTATCCTCTGAACCGGGTCGGGCATTTTTATCATGCCCTCTGCCCCTTACCATCATTTCGGCGCTGGCTCCATTGTCAGACAACACAAAAATTACCGTATTATCAAATTGATCCATTTCTTTGAGCTGCATAATAACCCTTCCTATTTCCTGATCCATACGGTCAACCATAGCAGCATGGATGGACATCTTCATTGATTGAAACTTTTGCTGCTCATTGTTTAGTGTATTCCATGGTCTGGCTTCGAACACTTCATCCGGGCCTAATGTATCAAGCAGCATTTTATCGTCCTGATAATACCACCTTGCCCGCGGCTCAAGTTCTGGAAGGCCGCAGTTGACAATGCCTGATTTCCTCAAATTTGCCAATCGTCTTTCTCTAATTTTATCCCATCCATCCTGATAGGTATTCTTATACTTATCTATGTCCTCTTGTGGCGCCTGCACCGGGAAATGCGGGGAGGTATATGCCAGGTATAAGAAGAAGGGCTGTTGAGAATAGTTTGTGCCATGCTCCTTCAACTCCTTAATGGCATGATCAGTAATGGCAATGGTGGTGTAGTAATTTTTTTTTGCTTTATTATCATACTTGATTGGAATGTCGTTTTCAAAATCTTTTGGATCGTATTGATTTAATAAGTTATCCACCCAATACGACTGATCAAAACCTGCATCAGTATATGGTTTTGGTAATTCAAGTACATGCCATTTCCCTGAGTGGTAGCATCGATAGCCTTGTGGCTTTAGTAGTTGTGGAATAGTTCGGGACCAGCCTTCTTCCCTGTTCTTTGCAGAAGATGGCCGCACTGCCTGGTAGTAGTATCCTGTGAGCAGGCTAGCACGGGTCGGCCAACAACGTCCAGCATTGTAGAACTGCGTAAAACGCAAACCATCTTTGGAAAGTTTGTCTATATTGGGAGTTTTTATTTCTCCTCCATAGCAACCAAGATCCGAATACCCCATATCATCAGCAAGTATAATGACGATATTAGGGCGTAAATATTTTTGATGGTCATTGGATTTTTGGGCATACAAAGGAGTTGCTCCTATGCTTGCTGCTATACCTAGTGTAATAATTTTTGATTTCATAGCGAACATCTTTCTATTTAATCTATTGGTATCAACGTTTACATTTTTATTCAAAACTTACTATAGCCCATACTTTTGGTAATGGATTAGGCATAGAAAATGAAAAATCAATAAAGAGGAACTTTTGATTTTGAATATATCAATGGGTTCTGTTCATCATCATTGAGCAAATCACCAATTTTCAATTTAGCAACCTGTTCATCGCTAAGGATGTTCTGGATGCCATTGAATACAGCTCCATCAGGCATATATGCACAAGTCATAGCACGCCTGAACCCATTGGTCATGTTAGCACCTGCCCCATGAATGGTTAAGCCATTATGAAAAGAACAGCTGCCAGCTTTCATTGGCACTGCTACTGATTTTGAATTTATAAATTGAGGGTAAAATTCAAATATGGCATCCATATTTTTTCCAATGCCGGGGTTTTCAAAAGTTGTATGGTGATAAGATGACGGGATAAAATATAAACACCCGTTTTGATAGGTTGCATCATCTAAGGCCACCCAAATGGACAAGGCCCGTTTGTCGCTAAAAGACCAGAACGGTGTATCCAGGTGCCAGGACGTAGGATTTGCCCAGGGTCTTTTTACCAATGCCTGGTCATGCCATATACGGGTCCCATCCCAACCTACCAGCTCTGCCACCATTTTCCCCAGCCTTTCGTCCAGCATAATCTGCTTTACTTTTTCATTGGTTTGCCATAGGTTCAACATCTGATCGAATACCTTTCCATAATAATCGGCATCTTTATTAATGCCATCATCTTTCCCTGTTTTAGTTTCTTTGCCTGGAAATTTTTTACCACCACGTTGTTCCACAGCATCAGTAACTGACTGCCGCCAAAATGAGAGTTCTTCCTGATTAAGAAAATCTTCTACCAGTAAATATCCATCCTGCTGATAAGACTGAATTTGTTCTTGTGTGAGCAATGTTTTCATGATTTTTATTTTTAATTTATAATACTCTTATTATTGTTTTGAATGTACTTAAAAGACTTTCTCTTGAAATCATAATCTAACTGCATTTTCTTTAATCCTGATGAAAAACTTCTTTTAAATCAATTACAACCGGTGAGTTATCAGGGTTCACCTCCATAATGCCGGACATATAATCCCACCACCTGCGTACAATTTCAGTTTGTGGCAACTTATCGGAGGTATTACTGTCAACAAGTTTTTGGGTAGCAAAAAGAATATTGGTCTCTTTATCCCAATAGATGGAATAATCAAATACTCCCGCTTTGTTTAACTCCCCGGCCAGTTCCGGCCAAATTTCATCGTGCCGTTTTTTGTACTCATCTTCAAAACCGGCTTTTAATTTCATTTTAAAGGCTACACGTTTCATTGTTTTTACTTTTGTTATTGAATTTTTAGCAAATCTTTACAACCTCAACGCCAAATCCGGCTATCCTGTTTTTAATTTGTTCCTGATCAAATTTACTTCCGCGACTGAATGTATACAGGTCCAAACAATCCGGATGGTTGCAACGGACTTGAAGGAGTATATGGGTTAACGGGACACCAGGTCAACCTTTTTTCGATTGGTAGTTTACTATCCCCAATCAGGCGGTTCATCCAGGTATTCACCACTTCAATCATTAATTCATTTTCACCTTGTTTGACCAATTTACTGATGTCAAGCTGATACGGCGCCGTCCATAATCCACCGGCGTACGTTCCGTTTACTATAACTTTTGCCATTGCTGTAAAACTGCCTAGGTTGATGATCACTTTCTTGCCTTCGGGAAGCTGATCCAGCTTGAATTTGCAGTTGTAAAAAGCTGTTCCTGAATAGTATTTAATCCGCTCGTCAGTAGAAGTGGTCCAATCCTGAAGGGTTTCGAAAACCACAGGCTGTTCCGGGCCACGCTGCGAAGCATCGAAGGCAACTGTCCAAGGGCCTTTCAGGTCAGCTAAAATAGATGGTTCAGGATAATTGGCTTCCACACCACTTGCCGATGCTTTTCCTGTCTGCTGACGAAAAACTATAAATACACTTTCGTAAGGGGCTAATTTTAAGGGAACAGTTGTACTGTTTTCTTTCTGCCCGTAAGCCGGAAGTTTACGAATCGAACCGGTAGTTGCTTCCCAGAGTTCGGGCTGCATCCCTTTTACCCTGAATTCAGGAGTAACTATTTTTGTTTCTTTGGTTTGGTTCGAAACAAAATAGATTTCTCCGTTGCCCAATGTACGGTGTCCGTAATGGATTGACTTATCTTCAGGCAATTTACAGTCTGGTACACAATTGATCAGCGCAAAAGCCTCTCTCATATCCATTCCATTAATAATCATTCCTTTTCCGAATTTACGTGATTTTACTTTCACGCCATCTACATCGCCCCACAATTCGGAAGCCAGTGTTTTGACCTGTTGATCGGCGTTGGGCTGGTTTTGCAAACTGGGTGAAAGCCTGGGGACAGGGCCCAATACAACCGCGCCGTCCCTGACCAACTGTTTGATTTTAGCCAGCAGTTCAGGCCGCATAGTTTCCAGTTTTGGCAACACCAGAATCCGGTATTGAGTTCCGTGAGGCAATGTGATCAGCCCGTCTTTTACGATCATATATTTTTCAATGACCTCGGCATTCATATAGTCGAACTGATAGCCTGCCGGAAGGGACGGATCAGTGACTCCGGTCATTTTGGGGGCATCTTCGCCAATGAAATAGGCCACATCGGCCACGTTCAATCCCTGCTGAAGCATGAAGTTCGTCCTTTTCAGGTATTGTGTATAAACATCTATCTGCGAAAACCAGGTGTTCTTTCGGTTAAACTCATTGCCAAACCAGGCATTCATTCCGGGATTTTTATCTTCGTAAGGCTGGGTAATGTATACGTGCAGCAATGTATTGTTGATCCCTTCGGCAAAAAAACGGTCGCCCCTTTGTTTGATCGTTCCCGGATACCGGCTGAATGGACTACCTGCGCAGGTATTCGATTCCGCTGAGATTTTTGTCTTCCCGTAGATGTGACCGCAGGAGGTTGCAGCGCGGTTTTCGATGTCCCCAAGCTCACCTTCGCTCCAAAATTCACCTCCAATTTCGTCCGACTGACCTCCGTACATTAAAAATTCGCTTGGAAAGCCCCAGTGACCGTAACATTCCAACCACGTGTGCAACCCATATTTGTGGCTAATATCTCTCAACCCGCCTACATAATCATAAGCTACTTTGTCGGCAACCATTCGGCGTATGTCCCATAAAAACCGGTCCGATGCCAGTTCGCTGTTCACAACCAGTCCTTTGTATACCGGAAGATATGGAACTGCATCGTAACCATATCGCTGTTTGAATTCAGCAAGAAAATCATCTGTAAAATTTTGTCCACCGGTCTCGTAGCTATCCTGAACTACCACTTTAAAGGTTTTGCGGTCGGCCTCCGGAATGCGTCTCAGAATTTCGCCCATGTGTCCATAGAAGTGTTTTTCTACAAGTTTCTTGCTCATCTTGTCCACTTCGTAACCGGTAGCTTCGGGAGAGGCCGGGCTGTTAACTGTACCGGTCGGGGTCATTCCGGTGCGAAGGATAACCCAATCACCTTCGGGAACTTCCCAGCTAAGGGTACCGTCAGCTGCAAGAAATTTTGTGATGTCCACCACTTTTGATGCATCGATTACAGTAGCCTTGTCATCTACTTCCGGTTGTTGAGCCCATTGATAGTCTTTCCAGTATGGCAACGGCGTAGGATGCATCTTGGCCAGTGTCTTTTCACTGTACCGCTCCACACGCGGAGCAGCAGACAGCACTACTTCAACAAGGCCACTGTTCGACATCTCGTTTTTGATGACCAGTCGGAAATTGTTAGCTGTGGTAGCAGGAAAGGACACCACAACTGGTGCATAGGGTTCAAAACCAACATGGAGGGTAGGATTGGAACGGTTGATTTGAAATTCGGAAAGGGTGCGGTATTCACCGTTCGCTGCTTTCACCTGAAAAAGAGCCGTTGCCATCATACGTTGTTCGGTTGAACGAATGGAAAGACTGCGTGCCGTAAAAGGTTTTTTGGCGTCGAAATTGATCGTAAATTCAGCTCCTGCCGGGAAATTAATCCCGGTTTTTTTGTCGCCATCACAGATTTTTGAAAGTCCGGCAATTTTTGGTGCAGAGGTAATTGTTCCATTTTGGTTATTCAGAACAAGTCGGTCATCTTTTGGTGCGGGGTAAGCAATCACTTTCACATCCTGAAAAATTGCGATTGGCTTTTCTAATTTTTGAGAAAGTCTCAACGGTCCCTTCACATGTATTTCAGAGGAAATAAGGTAGCGCATGGCATCCTCCGATTTTATCCATGGACCGCCCGACTGGCTCCATCCCGGAGAGTTGAAAATCCCTATTTCGATGTTCAACTCAGTGGCCGTTTTCAGCACGGCATGGAGGATGTTCCACCACTCTTCGCTGAGCATTTTCACTTTTCCATAAGGAACATCAGCTAGTCCTATATTTCCGATGAATGCCCTGTTAATGCCGGCTTTTTTCATTGATTGGAGATCGTTGATCACTCCTTCTTTCGAAATATTATCGGAAATCCAGTACCAGTAAACGCTGGTTTGAATGGAGTCGGGTGGGGTGATAAAACCACCTTGTAGCGCCTCGTGCGAAATTTTTGAATTATCTGTCGCGCATGCTGTGATAAAAAATGTAGCTGCCAGACAGATAATCAATAAGAATGTGTTTTTCATTGTATTTAGATTTAGTTGTATTTTCCGTTTATCATTTATATTTCAACATTATAGAATTCATCGTTATTTTGGTATTGGAACCGAACGACTTGTCAGCAATCCATTGCAAGAATCAAAAGAGTGGTTTTAATATTTTATTTCATAGGATTATCATTTTTACCGGGATGCTGAAAAAGATACTAATTATCCGGATGTTTTCCCCACTCATATCTTTTCTCCGGATTAAAAAAGGGATTAGGTATAGGAAATTCCGCTTTAACATCTTTCTGCCATTCCATTAAAAGGGTGTGAAGTTCCTTTGTCTTTTGAGGGAATACTTTTGATAGATCGGTCGATTCGCTGATATCTATACTCAGATTGTAAAGGACAACATTGCCGGTTACCAGGTTTTCGATCAGTTTCCAATCACCTTTCCGAATAGCACCTGCAGGCACATCGTGGTGATAGACCGGGTAGTGCCAATAGATTGCCCGTTCCGGATCATACTGGTTGTTAAGTAGTGCCGGCAACAAAGATTTTCCATCGATTGACTGAGCACCGGGTCGTGGGGCATCTGCTACTTCGAGTAGGGTCGGATAAAAATCGACACTGCTAACAATTGCCTTGCTCACCCTGCCCGGTTTTACTTTTGTCGGCCATTTGACCAACAATGGCTCCCGGATACCCCCTTCATACAAGCTGCCTTTTTCGTTTCGCAACGGCACATTGGAAGTGGCAATGTATTGTAAAGGGCTATCTTTGTAGATGTGCCTTTTAGAGGGTACAAGCATCTGCATCCGGTCCTCTTCAACTCCGGGATATTGATTTTCACTGATTATCCCTCCGTTGTCGGAATTAAAGATCACAACGGTATTTTCGTCTAATCCGCTCGCCTTCAATTTATCCAGAAGTCGGCCCAGACTTCTGTCAATCTGCTCAATCATGGCCGCATAAATGGCATTGCAGGGATAACCATCAACTTTCTCCTTTTTCAAGTACTTATTAATCAACTCCTGATCTGCATCGAACATACAATGGACATCCCAGTTGGCGATGAACAGAAAAAATGGTTTCGCTTTATTTTTTTCAATAAAGTCGATACCAAAATCAGCCAATCGTTCTGCAATAATTTTATCAGATGATTGCTCTCTTGGTGGATCAAACTTAGTATTGTAATATCCCTGGCCAATATTGGCCTCATCAAATCCCTGATTTAGCGGATGGTGTTGTTTGCTATCACCCAAATGCCATTTTCCGAAATAGCCTGTTGCATATCCGGCTTTTTGCAGTTCTTCGCCTATGGTAACAATATCTACCGGTAGATATTGTGTATGGTTTGAAGGAACAGTAACTTCTTCATAAGGCCTCCAGTGACCCGGGATAAAATCAATTACCCCCACTCTGGCCGGGTACTGGCCTGACATGATACTTGCCCTGGTGGGGGAACAAACCGGGCATGCTGCATAGGCATTTGTAAAACGCATGCCCTGAGATGCAAGCTTTGTAAGATTGGGCGCCTCATTGAACTTGTTCCCATATATGGGAAGGTCGGCCCAACCCAAATCATCAGCCAAGATAAATACAATATTGGGTTTTTGTGCTTTAGCCGTATTATTGTTACAACCAGTTAAAGATATGGATCCTAAAGATAACCCAATAACCGCATTTTTACACATCAATAATTTAATATTCATCATCATTATTTTATATGGTTTCCAATAGCTAAAAAATAAGAATCATTTGTCCAAGACAAAGGCTTCCATACCGGAAATAACAAACACTGTACGGTTCATATTATCAACCCAATAAACAGTTGGGATAATACCTTCTCCTGTTAATTTGAAAACACGAAAGTCAATCAGGTGGCCGTCGCCACAATCAAGAGATACTTTCTTCCTATTTTTTAATGTCTGATTTTTGTGGATGACATCAAATTCATCAAGCATAGAAAACCGGAGTTCGTGCAAGGAGGATTCTGCCATATTCTGCACAACCGCAAGCAAGCCCCACTTCCAGCTTAATGGCACCAATCCAAAAGTTTTTTTGATCGATTTACCAGCGGTTTTTAAACTTATCTCTCCTCTTGTTGCTTTTCCTTCATTTATTATTCCGGTACCACCAAATGCAACACCTTCCTCTGAATGGGAAATTCGGGATGAAACGTTCCATTTTTCAGGAGAAAAGGTGGAATCAGTTTTACATTTCACATTGCCTGAAACAATATACTTAAATTTCTGATCCTTATTTTTAATGCCGTCATCAGCTAATCGCCAATTCAAAAAATCAAACCAGCGATTTTTTCCTTTCATTCTGGATTCTAAAAGAAACTCACCTGCAAAGACCGCATTGTTGCCATATAAGTTATAAAGTTTATATTCTGATTTAAACGAAACAGTTGAAAACTGCTCCGTAAAAGGGAATTTATAACCCGACAATAATTTCTCCAGTTTCAGTAATGAAAACTCCCCTTCAGGATTCACCCCAATATTGAACAGGGTTTTAAATCCAACCGACCAACTTATTAACGGAAGTTGCGATATGCCTGCTACCACACTTATTTTTTTCAGAAAATTTCTTCTGTTTTGTATCTTTTTCATAATAAGACCGGATTTAGTTTCTGTCGAAATGTGTTCCAGGGATCATTTTTTTCTCCCACTCTTCTGCCAATAAGGTGTCTAATTCCTCCATTTTCAACCGATAAGCCGGATCAGCGGATAAGTCAATTAACTCCCAGGGATCATTATTGATATTGAAAAGTAATTGATGAGAGGTCGTTTTGTAGCGGCTACTTCCTGCACAAGCCTGAAATTTCTCAGGCTGACCATCTTCAAGCCTTACAAAAGGTTTATCAGGCTCACCGGAATATTCATAGATCTTCACGTATTTGAAATCGCCCTTCCTCACTACCCGGCCTGTATGTTGAAATTCTGCAAACGCAACATCCATTTCTTCCTGACTTTTGCCTTGCTCAATGATTGGCCTGAGGCTCCTGCCCCGGCATCCCGGAGGTGCAGGAATACCGGCATAATCACATACAGTGGTCATGAGGTCAATTCCGGAAACGGTGTGTTTTTGGTCAATACTATTTTCTTTGATACGTCCGGGCATGTAGGCGATAAAAGGAACTTTAACCGACTGCTCGAACGGATGCCATTTCTGGACCCTCCGGTGCCGGGCTGCTCCTTCTCCATGATCGGAAGTGAAAATAACCAGGGTTTCATCGTTGCGTGAATCGACAGCATCGAGCATACGCCCCAAATCGGCATCCACCTTTTCAACCATCCGGCAGTAGTCGTAGAGATAGTTCTGCCATTCTTCCTTTGTAAATTTTACTTGCTGCTTTAGGTAGGGGTCGTCAAATTTAAAATTGTAGTTTGGTGGCAATGGCGGACGGTTATCCACCAGTTCAAAAATATCAGATTTCGGAACAAGTTTGTCCCCGTGAAGTTGTGGTGTCCAATAACAGATGTCATGAGGGTTCATCAGTCCCGCCACTGCCAGAAAAGGTTTATCTTCCTGATAGTTCATGATAAAACCTTTCATGGCCCCGGAAACCTGAAAATCATTAAAATCGCCGGTTCCGCCAACACCAACAGGGATAGTCTCAAAACCGGGGATTTTCCGTGCACCTTCGATGTCCGGATAATTCCATTGACCTCCGGCATGCCACTTTCCACAATAAATGCGCTTGTAATCAGCGTTTGTCTCAAACCATTCGCCCATATTGGGAACATTTTTATCAATCCCGATATTGTTATAAGTCACTCCGGTTTCGGTGCTGTATCGTCCGGTAAAAAGACTGGAACGTGCCGGACAGCATACCGGGTTTGTGCTGTTCGATTCCAGAAAAGAGTATCCTCCGGCAATCATCCGGTCAAAATTGGGAGTATTTGCCCAATGACACAGGTAGGCAGGATGCTTGAAATATTCTTTATAGGCAGATATGGTATCGATCACTTGTTGATCAGATACAATAATGAGGATATTGGGTTTTCGCTTCTTCATATTTGTGATATTTTATGCTTCATAATGTGATATATTGATATTTTTTTTCAGTCATGTTCATTTTTTTATAATTCAATCATTTGAGGTCAAAATAAAATAAACAATAAAACTACTTATCACTCCCGACGAACACTCTTTTAACTGCCTCCAGATATCCATAGCCATACATGGTACAGGGCATCAGGTAGCTGGTTTCGGTCCATTCGTTCCAGCTGTTAACAGTGATCAGTGGTGCCTGGCCCGGATGCGCATCCACATAGTCCTTCGACATCCTCAGCGCCTTCTCGAAATTCTCTGGTGTATTGTTCTTCACGATCCCCGGGCGCTTCATCTTGAAACGCGGGTTGTTGTCCCAGCCCACCGATACATGCGCATAGTAAGGAATGTCATACTCGGCATCCACCGCCTTCCATTCCTTCACCACGTCCTGCATGATCAACTCATAATCCCGGTTCACACCCATCCCCAGAAAATGCACGATCTGGTAGTGCGTCACTGCGTCAAAGCCCAGCTCGCGTATCACATCCGTTTGCGTCCCCAAATTGTCGCCTGCTATGCCCGTGACACCCTGGTCACTCTTGCGCAAGGTCAGTTGCAAGTCCAGGCCGGGAAACCCAGCCTTCTTCGTCTCCGCCCGGAACCATCCGAGGGCATCCTTAGTTTGTTTCACGCCGCCCAGCCCCCTGATTAGGGTATTCAGATCATAGATCATAAAACTTGGCTTGCCGTCAATTTGATAATAAGACGGATGTGAAAAATATTTTTCAATCACCCGGTGGCAGACAACCTCGAATTCTTCCCTGTTCACATCACCTTTCCAGACCAGTGCGTCATTCGGTTTACCAGCATTTCGTTTGTCCCAGGTCATAGTAACATTATGATTTGCCCACATCAGATAAAATTTCACCCTGTCGTTGTTCTTTGCCTTCAGGTAGCCATCATTCAGTTGTCCTTCCAGGAAGGGCATGCCGTCATACCAATACCAGTCGAAAATAAAAACATTCACTCCATGGTCGGCTGCTGCGTTGATCTCCATCTCAGCCACATAGGGGTCGGCTTCGTTGATATAACCCCATAAGGGGTACCGGGGCTGCTCGTGACCTTCAAACTTGGGTTTGTTACTTATGACGGTTTGCCATTCACCAATTCCGTCTGGCCAGAAGATCTTGGACCGGTCGTCGGGGCAGTAGGATGGCCAGACAAAGGCAGCTACATCGTAATGGTTATTATCTTTCCCCATTTTTTGAGCAAAAGCCTTATTACACAATACTGAAAATCCTAAACTAAGGGCCAAAAGGCAGGTATTAAATGTTTGATATTTCATCATTTATTTTTTTACTTAAATATTTTACAGTTTCATCAATTTTCCTGTAAATGTTTCTCCCTTAACACGAACAAGATATAATCCGGCATTATAACCGGATATATCCTTTGTAATTATTTCCCTTGAAATGGTTTCATTTTCTATTACCCGTCCCAAAAGATCCACTATTTCAAGTGTCGAACTGATAAATTTGGCTGGTACCGCTATTTTCACTTCCGCATTTGACGGATTGGGGTACAGTTTAATCGCTTCAGACGAATCATCCATTATTTGAATAGATCCGGTTGTTGAACCACTTAACTTTTCAACCAGAAACAAACTCTCATAACTTCCAATTTTTTCTGAGAGGGGTAAAGAAGCTTCCCGTATTTCTCCATTCACGGGATTGTATATTTCTACCATTTCACTCTGGCCTGATTCTGCGGTAATATTGATTTGATTATCTGAATCGTTGATTATATAATAAATGCGATGGTCATCCCTCGTGAACCTACTCACTGATAATTTGTTGTCATTCGAGTTAATATGGATACTAAATTCATTATCCCTTAGTCTTCGAAGGTCGGACATTGGATAATTGTTGGTTAATAATGTTTTTGAAATGGCATTTACCTCGTCGTGCTCGCTGTTTTTTGTTCCCAACGTTGGCAAGGCATCCACCCAATGAACGCGAATTCCGGCATCAGAAAAGGCTTTTAGTTTTTTAAGCACATCCAGTGGGATAACTTCAACACGAGGCATGATAATGGTAGAATATTGGTGCGTTCCAACCTGAATGGTTGCCCCTTTTATTGTGGCATTCAAAATCGCATCCGCCGTCACATAATTAAAATCAAGCCCGTTTTGCAATATATCTGCTGCCATTCTATCCAGGGTTGCCTGAAGGTAACTGTAATTTGCAACTATCTTAGTATGCGGTAATGGGGAAACGATATATCTGGCCTGAAAAGTTTCGATTGGGTAATACATGGCAATGGAAGCTTCATTTTTTGCCCCCCTAAGCATAAGGGATATTCTCCCTAAGTATTCGTTGTATATACGATATTCTTCGCTGGTATAACCTGTATAAGGAATGTAGGTAGAAAACTGATTGATACCGCAAAGAAAACTCATATTTATGGTTCTCTTCAGGTATTTGATATCCGGCGACAAATCGTTCGTCCCAACACCAATAATGGGGTCTATCAAGGCAACAACCATCGAATTTTTATTTTCCAGATATGAGGCTGAACTGATCAACTTTGGCATCCAAAAATTCCAGTTGGTCAGGCTTTTCCGTGCAATAGGAATATCACAGCCGGGTATATTAAAGTTTCTCTGGGCTTTCATCATATCGCCATAATAAATAACATGGCAAGCCAAATATTCTTCGAGCAACAGATGCCCAATCGACTGTACTCCATTTTTAGCACACCATCCGGTAATTTGGCCCGCATAATTCGAAGCAAACATCTCCGCCACGGTTTGGTAAAAATGCAATCTCACCATTTTGGAATTTGTCGTGTAACCTTCAAATAAAGCATCTAACCGTGGGATTAAATCATAACCATGCATTGCCTTAAATTGATTTGGCAAGTCCTTTTCCCACGGGATATAGGCATATTCAGCCTGTGAGCCATCGTATTTCCAATAGGTGGTCATTAAATTTGGCTCAGCGGTATAAAATGATTCTACCTTTTGTCCTATATCTGTGATGTGATTCGCATAATTCTGATGGGTAAGTTCAATAAATCTTTGGGTGGCATCTTTGTTGATAACGCTTGGATAATGTCCCGTTCCGCCAAATTGTGGGGTAGATTGCGCCTGCGTATCCTTATCCAGAATTTTCACTCCGAATACCGATAACTGCCATGCGCCTTCCAACCCTGTTGTTTGAACCCGATTATTAGAAATGGCCACCTCAGTTGCATTTTCGTAATCAGGCTCCCCATTTACAACAGAGCATAAGGAAGCACGGAAAAATACAATATTAGCAGGCAAATCCTTTGTTATGTTGATTTTGCCAGTACCTTTTTGTGTAATCCTAATCACACCCCGAGCTTCAAATTCAGGATGGCCTTCAACGACCAACCCACCAGCTGCACCGCTCGGATAGCCTCTTTCATCATGGATCCAAACACGCATACCCTTATTAATTGCCAAATTTAAGTCATCAATTTCTTGGGTCCACCCCAACTCATCCTGGAGATAATTTTTATATGGTACACTTGTTTGTATTCCACCAATTCCATGCGACTTCAAATCCAGTGCATCATTTTCCTGAAGGTTCTTATTCGTATAATATTGAATAAGTCTATATTGGTTTGGAGGATTGGCAAAAGTCTGGCCTATGGTTTTAAAATCCAAATTCCAGGTGGTATCTTTTACAGCCTGTCCCTGAACGGAAGTAAATGAAACCGATAACCAAATAAAATAAATCCATAAATTTCTTTTCGTGTAATTCCTCATCTTAGTCAAATTTTATTCTTATCATTTAATTTTATAACCACTTAATATTTGTCAGGCCGCCAACGACAAAAACATTCCACTTATGAGATGTCTTATTGTTAACCACCATACGCAGTATAATTACATTTCTACCAGGTTTCAAAGGGGGATTATATCCAAGGTCAAACCCTTTTCTTAAGGTTTCTTCTTCATTTATAATTGGAGGGATATTCATCATCTTCTTGTATTCAAAATTCATGTATATTTCTTTCCCTTCGAAATAACTGGTATATGCCACAGATGATTCTTGATTACTTTCAGGAAAAGAAAACCTCAATGAAATAAAGGGATCGAATTCTCCCCGATTATTTAATGGAATGGCAACATAGAAAATACGCTTTTCATTTTCTTTTGGAATATGTCCTGTTAAGTCAAAATAGTCATCCTCTCTTTCCAGTTTATTCCAAATTCTTTTATTTTCTACAATTTCAGCTATTTCCGGATTAGTTAAATCTATTTGTTTCTGGCCATCTTCTTCAGGTGTTAACAGTTTTGAGATATAAATAGAACTAAGTTTCAATGATGAACGATTGACCCAACCTGTCCTTTTTTTCCATTGCTTTAGCCTTTTTTCCAAACTGTTTTTGACGGATCTGAATTGAACATCATTTATTCGATTATATTTCTCGATGGGATCTTTAACCAAATCATATAATTCTTCATATGGCTGATATTCATATTTAATAAGCTTATACCTTTCTGTCCTCACTGCCTGCATTGGTGGTAAAATGTCTGGTTGGTTATGCCAGAAATCGAAAAAGAATTCATCCCTTAAAGGTTTTGGTTTTTTTGCTGAAGGTTCAATTAACTCACGCCAACTTTTCCCTATCATATCTGAAGGCACCTGCCCGGTACAATAATCCATGATGGTGGGGGCAATATCCATATTCATAACCATATCGGTAGGTGGATTTCCTGGTTCTTTCTGGTTTGGGAAGCGAACCATCAAAGGAACCCGCATGACTTGCTCATACGCATAATGTTTCTCACACATGCTTTGTTCTCCAAGCGAGTACCCCTGATCACTGGTAAAAACTATTATCGTATTATCTGCTATTCCTGCTTTTTCTATGGCATCCATTATTTTTCCTAACGATTCATCAATAGTAGCAGCTGTCCGGGTATAAGCTCTTACCCATTCCTGAAAAGAACCGTATTTCGGAATTGCGGCGGGCCAGGTCTTTGCATTTATCAGGTTTTTTGAAAGACCGGGCTTACTTTCAGAATAATCCAAATTAAAAGTTTCGGGTTCTTTAAAAACAACATCCCCATATTTAGCTTTCATTCTTTCAGGATAAGAAAAAGGAATGTGAGGAGATTTTAATCCAACAATCAGGCAGAAAGGTTTGCTATCTCCCGACCATTTTTCAATAGTACTGTCGGCCAATTCTGTGACATTATCATCGGTAAAGCCTTTAAAATGTTTTGCTCTTCCATTAATCCAGATTGTTTGATTAAAATAGTTACCCACAAAAGGAAAGCTGGCCCATAAATCGAAATTTGGCTTTGGTTTTTCTTCTTCTCCCAGATGGAATTTCCCAATATACCCGGTTTTGTATCCTTGTTTATGCAATTTCTGAGGAAACATCTCCTGTAATTGCAGAAAAGAGTTGTTCTGCCACACGATATCAGGTGCAGAGGCCTGATGTATGTATTTTCCGGTAAGGAGCGCAGCTCTTGTAGGAGAGCATACACCTGCACAACAAAAAGCATTCGGGAAAGACCAGCCTTCTTTTGCCATTCGATCAAGGTGGGGTGTTTCCATAAAGTCCTTCCCTTTGTGATGCATCCAGTCGTATCGATAGTCATCTGCAATGATTATAACGACATTCGGACGGGTGTTTTTAATATGCTGTCCTTCCGCTGTAGCGGTAAAAGCTAAAATTGTGGATGCAATCAGTAAAGATTTATTTTTCATTTTCAATTTTGTTTCGTTATTATTACATTTCATAATTTTGAATTAAGTAATATAAGTTTCAATTCCCATACACATCCTTAACAGCTTCCAGATACTTCATTCCATTTATCATATCAGGCTCCAGATAACTTCCTTCGCCCCATTCGTTCCATGAATTAATGGTTATTATTCGCTCGTTTTCGGGTTTCGCCATGGTCAATGCCTTTGCTTTTGCCAGATATTTTTTGAACAGATAAGGCGTATTGTTTACAATAATTGGCCCGAAAGGATAACCACGACGTGTCATCCAGTCAGTTGCATTCCCGCAACGGGGTGAAGAATCCCATCCCATTGATACATTGATCTGGTATGGTACCGGAATGAGTTTTACAGGAGCTTCCAAACCATTTGAAGCGCCGCCATATTCCAGGCTTTTAAAATAGGTATCTGCTACCTTTGAATAATCATTAGAAGGAAAATTAGGTAACGCATTGTGATGGATCCATACATAAGAGGTCGTGCTATTCAGTTTTAATTGGGTAATTTTATTATTCATATCTCCGGAAAGTCCCCATAAAACTCCATTCAGGTGAAGGTCCGGAAACCCTGCTGCTTTTACCTTGGTCCTGAACATCTCAAGGGCTGCTGCGGCTTTTGTATAATCATTCCCATAAGTTTTAAGAAATGTATTGATTTGGTATATCGAGAAATAAGGGCAACCATTAATCTTCCAGTATGAAGGGTGCTTAAAATATTTTTTGATCACGTAGTCCATCGCACCTTCAAATGTTTCTGGTTTAACGGCACCTTTAACCCCGCCCAAATCGTGATTGCACCACATCAGCGAAAACTTAAGTTTGCTATTGTTGGCAGCTTTCAAAAAACCATTTTCCAAAGCCATATAAAGGTATTTATTACCATCCCAACTATCCCGCCTACCTGCCAGCAGATCAGATCCTTCGTCATAATAATACCAGTCGAAAATAAAAGCATTAATACCGTTATCAGCTGCTGCGTCAATTTTCTGGGCCATATCAACCGGATCGTTTTCATTGGTGTAACCCCACATGGGCACTTTGGGCTGTTGGTGCCCATTAAACCGGGGTGTGGCAGCTTTTATTTTACTCCATTCTGATGAAAAAACAGGCCCCCAATTTGGAAAGTAATACACCGCCACCTGAACATCTCCTTCAGGGATATCAATAGGCGGCTCATCAGGTTTTGGCTCCGGTTCATTATTCTTTGAGCAAGTCACTGCGGTGATACTCCAAAGAAGTGCTATAAAAACAAAAATGTATCTTTTCATAATCGTAGGTTTTATAATCATTTTGTTTATTCCGTATTTGTCCATAATGTGTGTTTGCCTTGCTAAACTTTCTCAAAAAATGCTCACTTATCCCAAAAGCTCTTTCGTTATTTCATCTATAACTTTCGACTCTCTTTTTGATTTGTATTTACCATTTATTTTACCGGATGCCCAGCTCGAAGGGATCGAGAGTCCAGTCGTTCATTTCAAACACAGAAACTCCGCCGCTCCAGCCGAACAGAACCTTTGCCGGACCGGTTTTTAGCGTGCGGTCCCATAACACTTCAACCCTGCCGTCAGCCCGGTTTTTAACCCGTACCCACTCTCCGCCTTCCAGCAGCAGGGCAGTCGTTTTGCAAGGATTATCTTTCTGATCCAGCAACTGGAACTCCCGGCTCCCCTCATCCTGCCCAATTACTAATTCCGTTTGCGGCAGGCTTATTGACAGTGGACGGTTGGGAGCATTCGCCAGACTTGAACGCGGCGCACGCGGATTGCCGGAAAAAGCCGTGTTGCGGATAGACACCAAAGCGCCCGTCTCCTGCAAATGCCGTTCGATCAACGCATCCAGTTCTTTCACTTTTCCGGGCATATACGCAGCCAGATTGATCGCCTCGGATGGATCACGCTTCAGATCGTACAACTCATAATAATGCGACTCCGCGTGGTCGCCAGCCCAATAAAAACGGAGCAGCTTGTAATCGCCGAGCCTCACCGTGGTGGACGATGCGCACAAAATCCCGAAGTGATGTGGAAAATCAAAGAACAGCGGACGCTCTTCCATTGACGCCCCTTTCAGTAGCGGCATAATGCTCCGCCCATCCATTATATATCCGGCCTTGGGCTTCACTCCGGCCAGCTCCAGCACCGTTGGATAGATATCCACGGTTGAGACCGGTGTATGGCAGACAACACCAGCCTGAATATGGTCCGGCCAGCGCACGATCCACGGCTCACGGATGCCGCCTTCATAGGTATTCGCTTTGCCCCCGCGTAGCGGACGGTTTGAGGTCACTTGCTTTTGGATGTTGTCTACTGCCACCTCATGAACAACACCGCCGTTATCAGAGGTGAACAGAATCACCGTGTTCTTTTTCAGTAAGTGGTTCTCCGGAAGATCCAACCAGTCGAGCAGAATCCCAATGCTGTGATCCATGCTTTCGATCATGGTGGCCATTTCCGGACAGTTCTGCAGCCCCTGCGGGTCGGTTTTGGCGCGATACTTCGGCAGCAGATCTTTTTTTGCGATAATCGGCGTATGCACCGCGTAATGCCAGAAGTTGAGATAGAAGGGCTTGCCGGAATCCCGCACGGATTTAATCCACCGGATCGTCTCTTCTGCCAGCCGTTCATTCAGGTATTCTCCCTCAGTACCCGGTGCCAGATTCCGTATATTATTCTTGTAGGGCGAATAATAATCAGGCGGGCCGGGCAAATGATCACCACCGATTACAAAATCAAACCCCTGATGTTTCGCATCGAACCGTTCGTCACCACCTGGAACGGACAGATGCCATTTGCCGATATGCGCGGTTTTGTACCCCGATTCTTTAAGCGCTTCCGCTAGCGTGAACACTTCAAGCGGCATATGATTTTTATTCTGCACATCGCCGCAATATTGATTGGGCGCTGGCGGCAACGCCTTCGGCTCGAACACATCTGGAGGCGTGATTGCCACCGTCAGGTGCAAGCGGGCCGGATACTGGCCCGACATGATGCTTGCTCGTGTCGGCGAACAGAGCGGACTGGCGGCATACGCATCCGTAAAAAGCATCCCCTCCCTGGACAGGCGGGACAAGTTCGGGGTTTCATAATAGGTTGATCCATACGGGTTGCTGTCGGCCCAGCCCATATCATCCGCCAGAATCAGAATAATATTCGGTGAATTGGCGGTATTTTGTGTGTTTCCTATACCTTCTTTTAGTTTATTCTTGGAACAGGATCCCGTCACGGACGAAAACAGTAAGGTAATTCCTAAAAAATGACTGGTGTATTTGTTCATCTTTAATCTTTCTTTTCATAAATTGATGATAATTCTCATGGCTCGTTTCATGTCAGTTTCTTCCAAATACATCCCTGACAGCATGTAGGTAAGCCATGCCATTCACGGTATCGGGTTCTAAATAACTACCTTCCGTCCATTCATTCCAGCAATTGATATTCATAATCCTAGGGCCATCTGAATCAGCCAATAATTTATCTTTTGTCATTTGCAGTGCGGTTTTGAAATTCTCAGGTGTATTATTACCGATGGTGTTCATAAAAGGATAGCCCACATTCGCCCATTTAGATTTCAGGTCACAACGTGGAGTGGGATCCCAACCCATAGTGACATTGGGAAAATAAGGTACCCCGTATTCTGTTTTTGCTTTGTCCCAATAAGTCAAATAGGCATCACGGACATAATTATAATCGGTTTGAGTATCCGGAAGGGGAACATGGTGAATCCAAACATAAGAGGTGCTTGAATCAAATTCCAGCATTTTGATTAATTCGGGCGTATTGGAGGGCGCTTTTTCCACCGGAAGGATTGGATTTCCCCATGCAACAAGGTTCCAATGTACACCTTTTAGTCCGGCAACAATGGCTTTTTCGCGCATCCGGTCCATAGCGGCTTTGGTAGCTTCCATACTACCAAAGCCTTCCACAAATTTCTGGACATCGTACACCGAGAAATAGGCTTTACCATCGATCTTCCAATAGTTGGGCTTAGTGAAATATTCCTTTATGACGAAATCACATATTTCATCAAAACGTTGGGGTGAAACTTTTCCCGGATAAAGCAGTTTTTGTTCAGCCCCGCGTGTATAGGGATGAATATCTGTCCAGTCGTGATTGGCCCACATCAGACCGAATTTAATACGTTCACAATTCTTAGCTTTAAGAAAGCCATCATCAATACATTGGTTCAGAAATGGACCATCCTCGTACATATACCAATCGAAAATAAAGCAGTCGATACCATTATCAACAGCAGCACCAATTTTTTTGGCCATTACCTTGGGGTCCTTTTCATCGGTATAACCCCAGGCAGGCACATTTGGCTGATGGTGTCCCGGGAACCGTGGCTGAGCAGCTTTAACCAGCTCCCATTCTGACCATCCTACACCTTTGTTGATAATATTCCGGGGATCATCCGTATGGTAATTGGCGAAATAGTAGGCTGCAACTGTTATTTTATCCGGATTGGAATTAGACTTTTTGCCTGATTTACAGGATGTAAAAAAAACCAACAAAATAATAGCTGATGATACAATTTTTCTCATGGTTTTGTATTTTAGTTGGTGGATAAGGTTTTTGGGTCAATTTTTTATTTGACATTTTTATAAATACTTCATTTAGGCGGCGAAAGGGGCAATTCGAGCCATGCCAAGCCTATACTCCGGCTCATGTGACTGACACTTTTATCTCCGGGGGCATCATAGAACAATGCCAATCGTTTGCCAATGGCAAGAACAGATGGCAGCCCAATGCACTTTGCAGACCAGTTGCAATTCTGGCCATCAAGAACAATTGCCTTGTTTTCAGGATTCCATTTGTTGATATTTTTGCTCCAGTAAACCCAAATGGCATCGGTATATTCTCCACCATCAATGCCAATATGGTTGGTAAATAAGAACCATGTTTTATTGCCTTTCTCGTAATACAACGAAGAGTTCTCGATCTGCTCTTCTATAGGCACAATGGGTTGTGGATCGACTTTCCATGATCCATCGAGATCTTTGGTGCGGGCTATACCAAGTGTGCGCTGTACACACGGATTGCCCATCTTTTTCGTAGTCGCACTAAAAAACTGGATAAACTCACCATTATTCCTGATAACATGTCCGGGACTGGCTGTTATGGAATAGTAGGTGTTTGGCCTCGTTCGGAAAGGAACAACATCTTTTTGTTTAATCCAGGGACCAGCCGGACTGTTTCCTTTTGCTTTCATTGTAAGATAAGGGAATGACGGAACGAGATCCGGAGGAGCCGAAGTATTAGGCGTTCCGAGGTAGAACATATGCCATTCGTTCCCGTCATAATAGGTGACACCATAGGATGCAGACTTCGAGTCGTCTTCGAACGGCTTGCCGAAGTAGAGAATAGGCCCTTTCTTCTCCCAGCTAACGAGATCCTTGCTTATAGCTAAACAGCAGAGCCATCCTTTTTTCCCTGCTCCATCGTAATGCATGTAGTAGTTACCATCAGCCATAAAAACCCAAACATCGCGGGCACCAAGAATATCGCAGTTGTCTGGTCCGTCACCATATCGGAGTACGATGCCCGTGTCCTTCGCATCCATCCTCAGCGTTGCAATGGGTCTGCCGTCGCTGTAAGCCTGCGCTGTCGCAGATTGAAGTGAAAAGAATAAAATTATTGAAGCTAATGCAATTCTTTGATTCATTTTTTGAGGTGTGTCTTAAATTAAGATTCTAATGATTATTAGAATAATCCAGAGTCATTGCGATGACTGATTATATAACCCCGTTCTGAATTGAATCAGAACGGGGAAGTAATACAAGATCGAATCAAAAAAAGATGTCAAAACATCAAAATAGCTTACTGATAACCTGGATTTTCAACCAGTTTTGAATTATTTGCTGTACGTCCCAATCCAATGGGCAAATAATAATGTTTGTCATCGAAATACGGAGCTGGAATTCCATCGATATTATCCTGGATTACAACTTTGTATTTGGCAGTCAAAACGTTGTACTGACCTTGTGCAAAGGAGTTCCCATCCAAAATAAACCTGAGACCGTGGAAGGCTTTGGTTAAGTCGTTTTTGGCAGTCCTCCATCGGCGTAAATCCCAGTAACGATTTCCTTCGAATGCCAATTCTACTTTTCTTTCCTTTCGAACCAAATCGCGCGAAACAGCAGGGTACTCGGGCATACCGGCACGCTTGTGAAGTTCGTTTACTGCAAATTTAGCATCGTCATTTTTGCCCAGTTCCATTGCTGCTTCGGCATAGTTGAGATAAATCTCGCCCAATCGAAAAATTATATAATCGGTATCCGAATAGTTTCTTTCCATTACCTGTGAGCGCTCTGCTTCATCCAGGTATTTCAAAACTCCAAAAGGCGTTGCCGCAGCGCTACCTGGCGTCTTGGCAAGTACACCTTTGTAAGACCCAACACTTGTCACACCCTGTGGAGTTTCAATTGAAACATGATAATCCAGAGTTGTCTGTCCATTTTTCCAGGATGCTCCTTGTGTATAAACCGAGGCTTTAAAACGCGGATCCTTTTTTCCCCATAGTTCGTCGACGGTCCATAAATGGCCCGATGCAATTTTATCCCTGTCGATAACACCCGGAGTTCCGTCTATATTGTCGAATGATTCAACCATTTCGAGATATAAGGTACCCTGCTGGCCTGCATTCCATATATGGTAGGCCTTTGGAACCATCCACATGTCCCACGAATGTCCTTTGCCCGATAATCCGTCAAATCGTTCAGAAAAAATGACTTCACTGTTACCCTCATCCAAAAACAGGTTTCTGAAATTTTTTGCTTTGTCTACCTGTTTATTATAAAGTGCAAATACTTTGCTTGTGATGATGGAATTCGAAGCATCGTAAGAGGCCTGCCAATACTGTGAAGCTTTATTTTGTGGAATCCCCACAATGCCATCTAAAGATACGGTACCAAAACTTGCAATACTACCGGCATACATGGCTGCCCGGCTTTTCAGTGCCAAAGCCGCGTATTTTGAGGGGCGTCCTGCGTCAGCAGCACTTACCGTTGCAGGCAGATCCGGGACAATTGCATCGAGTTCGGACAAGATAAAATCATAAATTGCAGCCTCCTTGTTCCTTTCGCGGTACAGCTCTTCATCTGGATCGTTTAACTGTTGCGCCCTGGTGATTAACGGAACGCCTCCATATCGTTTTACCAAATTAAAATAGGAAAATGCCCTCAGGAAACGTGCTTCAGCTAGTCGTTTTGTCTTGTACGCCGCAGGCACTTCCATTGGTTCCAGTTTTTCCAAAAAGGTATTTAATTTCCGAATGGTAGGATATCCCCACCATTCCATCACTCCACCATTAATATTAATCCAATGCGACTTAGGGGCAGGTGTCCATCCACTTCTAGCCTCATCGGCAAAAGTAATGGCAAAGGTCATTTCAAACCATCCGTATTGTGATATTCCATTAAAAACACGTACGGGTGAATTATATTGAGTTTCAAAAAGGAAGTTCATTTCGGCATAACACTGGTTCAGGTAATCATCGATCAATACGGGGTCAGACCAAACTGTAGCATCCGAAATTATATCGAGCGGTTCTTTGTTAAGTACATCCTGGCAAGCAGTAAAGAACAGCACTGATAGTAGCAAGAATATTGTTATTTTTTTCATAATTGATACAATTTAAAGTGATAAATTTAAACCAAAGCTTACCGTCCGCATTTGCGGATAGTAGAAACCACCAAGGCCATTGGGCGCTTCCGGGTCAATCGAGTACCGTTCCATTTCACTAATGGTAAATAAATTGGTAGCTGCTACATACAACCTCAAATTTTGTATATTCACTTTTTGAAGTATTGATTTTGGAAGGTTATAACCCAGTGACATGGTTTTCAAACGAAGGTAATCTGCCTTTTTATTGTAAAAATCTGAATTCCAATTATTGGTACCGGATCCCCCCAAACGTGGTATCAATCCGTCTGCATGGTTATTATCCGGTGTCCATCGTTCGTTGTACATTAACTCTGAGTAGTTTCCTCCCCATCCTAATACTGCACGTTGGTAGAACCCGATAGCCCCCTGGAAGAAAGCTGTTATATCGAAATTTTTATAGGCTAAATCCAGATTAAAACCGCCAATCCAGTGTGGAGTAGTTCCTTTACCAATTTCAACCATATCTTTCCAGTTCAGCAAACCGTCTTTATTGGTGTCCTGATATCGAATATCTCCGGGCTTAATAGCCACATTTCCCTTGGTTTCATTATACACATAATCCAGTGCATTAATTTCTTCCTGGCTTGTAAATAGTCCTTCTGATACATATCCAAACAACCGGTCAGTCCAATCTCCTGTTCGTTTGTTTTGTCTTTCCTGATCGGGATCTTCATAAACCGGTTCATCAAAAAAGCCCCATTTAGAGCGCGACCAGGAGAGGTTTGCCCTGACATCCCAACGGAAATCCCTAAACTTTCCTTCGTGCCCGAGTAGCAATTCAAAGCCGCGGGTATTGATGGTATTCAGGTTTTCAACCGGCAGGTTGGCGCCAAAGGTAGAGGGCAAAGAAACAGTTCTTTGCCCTGGAATGCCTTCCCTGTCGCGGTAAAACACATCAAATTCTGCATACAGCTTTCGTTTTAAAAGCGAAAAGTCCAAACCTCCATTGTAAATGGTCATGGTTTCCCAAGTAAGGAAAGGATTGGGCAACCCGGTTTCAACAAGTCCTGCCGAAGCAGTCGGCCCAATCATATAACCACGACCGTACTGATAACCGGAGAGATATTGGAAATTACCAACGGCATCTTTACCAGTCTGGCTATAACTTGCCCTCAGTTTCAGGTTATCTAGAAACGGGAGGTTATTTTTTATAAATCCTTCTTCTGAGATTCTCCAACCCAATGAAACACTGGGAAAAACACCTGTCCGAACTTCTTTACTGAATTTCGCCGATTCATCGACCCGGAGGGTGGCTTCCAGCAGGTATTTCGATTTATAGGCATAATTTACGCGCCCGATATAACTCTGGCGTCCCATTTCGGAAGCCCGTCCATCGCTGGTTTGATTGGCAAGGCCACCGGCAAACAGATAATCAATGGCAGTTGTTTTGTACCCCTGGCGCGATGCACTAATCCAATCGTTATAATAATCAATTACTTCGTACAGGGCCAATGCGGTAACCTCATGGTCTGTGCCAAAAATCCGGTTATAATTGAATGAAAACTGACCGGTCAATATTCGGTTTTTACTATCCTGATGCTGTAAAAAAGGTTCATTTTTAGTAGTGCGCTGGGTATAGGTGTCATTGGAATAATTGTATGACCAGCTATCGGCAAGCCAACCGAAATGCTTAAAGAAACTGTAATTCTGATTCAGGTTAACAAATGCTTTGGCCGACAAACCTTTTATAAAATTAAAATCGTAATTTAAAGCAAGGCTTCCCTTAAAATTCTGGCTTTGTGTCCTTTTATATCCAGATAATTTACTATTCGACATATATGCTATACCTATCCCACCTCCTGCACCAGCATAAGGAATTTTATCCGGATCGGGCAATGATGAAGACCAGAAAGGTTCTGTATTCCAGTATTCCTGCCAAATTGACTCATCGTTGACGCGAAAGGGGAAATCCCTGTTTTCCCAGATACTTGCAAGGTCAATTTGTACACTCAGATTGTCCAGAATCTTGGCATCAATATTGGACCTTAAATTATAACGTTGGTATGCACCTCCGTTGTTTTTAAACATGGATTGCTGATCGAGGTACCCCAAAAATCCATAATATTTAATTTTATCACCTCCACCACGAACCGATAAATTGTGCTGCTGCTGCGGAGCCCAGTCGCGGGCCACTACATCGAGCCAGTTCGTATTGGGATAATCGGGATTTGTTCCTGCATAAAACAAATCAACCTCTTCCTGTGTAAACCGTTGAGTTGATTCGGGTAAGCCCTGGTTAGCGTGAGCTTCCCTTGACAATTCTGCCATTTGACCCGAGCTGCCCATTAACGGCATATTGGTTGGCCCCTGAAAAGTCATGTTACTGTTCAACGTAATGGTAGGCTTAGCCGATTTTCCCCTTTTTGTGGTTACCAGAATAACACCATCGCCTGCCCTGGCGCCGTATATGGCAGCAGCAGCATCTTTAAGTATCGAAACGGATTCGATTTCATTGGCATCGATATTATTAAAACCCGATTCAACTCCATCGACAATAACCAATGGCGCTCCAAAGCCACGAATACTTAATGAAGCATTATCGCGTCCAGGAAATCCACTTTCCTGTTTTGTTATTAAGCCTGGTAAACGGCCAGCCAGGGCGTTGGTTGTACTGGCCATAGGTGCAACGGTCAATTTTTCAGAACTGATCGTTGCTACTGAACCAGTTAGATTTTCCTTTTTCTGAGTACCATACCCAATTGCAACAACTTCTTCAATCCCAATAGTTTCTTCTTCAAGGGTAACATTTAACGTTGTTTTGTTTCCAACCAAAATCTCCTGCCCTTTCATCCCTACAAACGAAAACTGCAATGTCGCATTTTCTGGAACGTTGGAAAGCGAATAATTTCCATTGAAATCGGTAATGGTACCCGAAGTCGTTCCTTTTACCACCACTGTTACGCCGGGCAAGGGAGCACCTGAGGAGTCAGTTACTTTACCGGAGATGGATTTTTGCTGCTGTAAACCAACAACTCCCGTTTGGTTGGAGCTTTGTTCAATCAGAATTAATTTATTTGCTACTTCCCTAAAGGAATAGGGTAAATCTTTAAAAGCCTGGGTCAGGATATCGCCAATTGGTTTGTTTGAAACATCAATCGTGACTTTTTGCGTAACATCCACTTCGTCGTTGTTGTAGAAAAAGCGATACCCCGATTTGTTCTCAATGGTATTAAACAACTCTTTCAAGGTAGTTTGTTCCATCTTCAGCGATATTCTGGTGGTTTGCGACCAGACCGAAGCCGTGGATTGCAGACAGAGCGCCAAAATCAAAAGCCAGGTTAATTTCATGACTAAGTAGAATTTTTTTAATTGCCGGACATAACTGTCGGGCAGTTTAATTTGATTAATTTTCATAAATTTGAATGGTTTTTAAAAGTTAAACTTTGGTTTAATTTTCAGAGAGGGAGGTGTTGGTCGCACTTCCCTTTCTTCTTTTTCACAAGCTGGTTCAATTCATAGGCATTATTGTTTTAATGTTCGGTATAAAAGGTAATTACATTGTCTTTAATATTGTATGCGACATATTTCGACCGGCCAAAATAAGAAATGACCTCCAAAATACTTTCACGTTCCAACGTTCCGGTGAACCGCCGGGATTTGACCTGTTCGTCGGCAAACTCGATTTCCACGTCGAACCAGCGTTCCAGATTGTGTTCCAACTCTCCCAACGATTGGTTACGGAACACCAGTCGCCCGTTCTTCCAATCAGTTTCGGGCGAAATATCGGCGATCTCCTGTAAATTCATTTTCTGATTTTCTTTGCTGAAAACTAATTTTTGATTGGGTTTAATGACTATCGAACGATGGTTATCGGTCACCTTTAGGCTACCTGTTACCAGGGTAGTTGTAATTGTCTGTTCACAGGAATAGGCTTTCAGGTTGAATTCTGTTCCGAGCACTTCCACGTCAAGGGCAGAGGTTTTCACCCGGAAAGGATTTCGTGGGTCCTTCCGTACAGAGAAATAGGCTTCGCCATCTAAGGAAACCCGGCGCGATCCGTTTTTGAAATTGTTGCTGAAAGTTAGTTTACTTCCCGAATTGAGGAATACCCGCGAACTGTCGGGCAGCACAATGGACGTTTTGTCGCCCAATGCGCAGGTGATGGTAGTAAACGAATCGGATGATGAGTTTGATTTTTTCCCGTAATAATAACTGAACGGGAGGGCAGCGGCTAGCAACAGGATTGCAGCGTAACGCGTGAGGCGGTAACCCTGTTGCCTCCATGAAGTTTTTTCGGTCAGGAAGCGGGTTTTCTGGCGGAACTGCCGGATAGCCTTTTCAACATCGTAACGGTCCGGATTGTGTTCAATGCCTGAGCTTAACCAGATTTCTTTTAGCTCATGATATAACTTCTTATTTTCCGGATGCCGGTTTAGCCAGGCTTCTATTGTACTTTTCTCTTCGTCGCTGGCTTCCCCGGCAAACAATCGGATAATTAACTGATGTATGTTTTGATCTGGTTGCATAAAAATGATATTCAGAAGTGATGATGCACAAAAGGATAAAAACCCTGTATCGAAAAATAAAAAAAAATTCCAGATTCCAAGTTTGGGGCCCCTTATGAAAAGTTAATCTTAGGGAAAATGCTTTTACCTGATAGCTTTTCAGGAAACCAGAGGTTTCACAGGTTTATAGAAATCAACGGATTATCCTGCTTTACGACTCCGGCTGGAGTCGAAGTTGGTGGCATAATCACTTTTCTATAAACATTTGACCTCTCGGAGGTCTTAAAAGTGACTTTTCAAGTACGCTCAAGTTTCAAATTCCAGATTTCAAGTTGTCCATTGGCTAAAATCTTGTGTCTTGCTTCTTGATACTTGTGTCTTTTATAAGATATCCTTCAGCAACAGGAAAATGAGGAATCCGGGCAGGTACTCTTTCAGGTTTTTCCGAAGCGTCAACAGCGCTTTCGACAGGTGCATCTCTACCGTTTTTATTGAAAGGCCCATGATTTCTGCAATTTCCCTGTTTTTTTTGCCTTCGTAACGTTTTAACCGGAAAACTGCTTGTTGTTGCGGGGGAAGCGAATTGATTGCTTTGTCAATGGTTTCTGTCAGGTCTTTCATGATCAGGCTATCTGAAGGAAGTTCGTCGGTTATAATAGCTAATCCGATGTTTTCCGACGAATTATCTTTAAAAAAATCGTCCAGACTTTCTTCTTTTTTAAGCTTCCGGAGATAATTTAATGAATTGTTGCACACGGCATGGAAAAGATACCCTTTCACCGAAGACCGGATTTCGAGTGCCGTACGGTTGCGCCAGATGTTGAAAAAAGTATCAGAAACCAGTTCTTCGGCAACATCTTTCCGGCCAACGTATCGACGGGCATACGAACAGAGCGGTACGTAATATTTTCGAAAAAGGAAAACGTACGTGTCGTCATCTCCTTCCTGAAGTTTTCGGGTTATGTAGGTCAGATCGTTATCCATTGCCGACTGGTTGTATTCATGTTCTGCATTTCAGGCAACGGCCATGCAGAACTTTGCTAAATTAGAATAATAGTTTAAATCCATACGACACAATCTCATAAAAATAATCTGGCAAACCATTGTAAAAGAAAAATTACCGGTTGAACGTACGCATGAATTGGGTAGCTTGGCGTCTAACTCTCCGGTTACCGATGGTGAAAATATATATGCATATTTTGGTTCCAGAGGTTTGTACTGTTTGGATTTCAAGGGGAATGTGAAATGGGAGCGCGATTTCGGACAAATGGAAATCGTAGCCAGTTTTGGAGAAGGAAGCTCTCCGTCCGTTTACAAGGACAAGGTTTTTGTGCAATGGGACCATCAGCAAAAATCGTATTTGTACGCTTTGGATAAAAAGACCGGAAAAGAAGCCTGGGCGGCCGAACGCGACGAAATTACATCATGGGCAACACCATTAGTCGTTGAAGTCGGAGGTAAAGCGCAGGTGATTACCAGTGCAACCAATAAAGTCAGAAGTTACGATGCCGAAACCGGGAAAGTATTGTATATCTGAAAAATAGAATGATTAGCAGAACTTGTTAGAGCTGAACGGCATAAAATAAATTGAAATTTCAAACACGATCTAAATTTTTTTTTGCTTCTTTAAGTTGACATGTCGAATTTAAAATTTGGACATGCGTTTCAAAGAAACCATGATATTTACAACTTATCGGTTCAGTGCTCATGTTATGAAAAAAATCTCATCTATCTGTTTCCTTGCGTGGTTTATTTGCTTTTTCCTGGCCTGGGCTCCGGCTTCCTCGTATGGTACCCAAAAGCTAAATCGTACAATGTATGATGAATCAGATATCATTACGCCACGGCCAAAACCTCAGCCACAAATCAACGGACCACTGGTTTATGGATGCCGTCCGGGCCATCCGTTTCTTTACCGGATTCCGTGTCAGGGTGTACGTCCGGTCAAATTTTCAGTAAAAGGTTTGCCTCCTGAATTAAAACTTGATGCCTCAACTGGCATTATCACCGGAACTACACCTCCAAAAGGAGAATACGAAGTTTTAATCCAGGCAGCTAATTCAATAGGCAAAGACAAGCGAAAACTAAAAATACTTGCAGGTGATCAGCTTTCGCTTACCCCTCCGATGGGATGGAATTCCTGGTATGTTCATTATGTCCGGATCGATGATTCTCTGATGAGGGCTGCTGCCGAAGCAATGATAACCAGCGGTATGGCTGATGTGGGATACCAGTATGTGAACATCGACGAATGCTGGTCGGTTGCCGGCAAGGCTCATCCATTAATGACAGATTCATCTCGAATAGGAACTGTCCGAAGTAGCGATGGGAACATATTGCCCAACGTGCATTTCCCCGACATGAAAGCAATGACCGATTATATTCATGCAAAAGGTCTTAAAGCGGGTATTTACAGTTCGCCCGGGCTAATTTCATGCTGTGGGTTGACCGGATCGTGGCAACACGAAGAGCAGGATGCGGCGCAATTTGCTGCATGGGGGTTCGATTTTCTGAAATACGATTGGTGCTACTACTCAAAAATTCTTGGTAAAGAGCCGTCTCTGGAAGACTTGCAGAAACCATATATTTTGATGGGCAATGCACTCAAACAGCAGCCGCGTGATATTATTTTTAATCTTTGCCAATATGGACGGGGTAATGTTTGGGAGTGGGGAGCCAAAGTGGGTGGACACTGCTGGCGCACTGCCGGTGACCTGGGCTTTGAACTGGACCGTTTCTTTACTGTTGCGATGAATAACGCCAAGGTTGGTACCTTTTCGAAGCCGGGAGCCTGGAACGATCCTGATTATCTTTTAATTGGTTGGATTGGTTCGCAAAAAGGGGAAACATTCACAGCTCCCCAACCAAGTCCGTTAACTGTGCAGCAACAATATTCCTATATGTCATTGTGGTGTTTAATGGCAGCGCCATTGATTTTTAGTGGCGATATGTCGAAACTGGATGAATTTACACTCAATGTTCTCTGCAATCCTGAAGTGATTGAAATTGATCAGGATCCTTTAGGCAAGTGCGGATCTGTGATTATGAAAAATGATGAGAATTTTATAATGATCAAAGATTTGGCTGACGGCTCAAAGGCTGTAGGTTTATTTAACCGGGGAAAGAGTTCTGCCGAAGTAGAGCTTGACTGGGCTGAACTTCAATTGTCGGGAAAGCAGTCGGTTCGTGATCTCTGGAGACAAAAGGAATTGGGTACATTTAAAAATAAATTTAGCGCTCAGGTTCCACCTGATGGTGTTGTAATGGTAAAAATTAGTAAACACTAGAAAATTAAACCCTTTCAAGTACAAAGGCGCTGGAATCAAGTCAACCAGATTCATATTTCGAACTCAGGTTAATATTCTCCGGTAACATCAGTCAACACTTCATATCCTTTTTCGGTAATCAGTATGGTGTGTTCAAATTGGGCAGAAAGTTTTTTGTCAACAGTTCGGGCAGTCCATTTGTCGTATTTGTCCACAATCGTTCCGGGGCGTCCCTCATTAATCATGGGTTCGATCGTGAAAATCATTCCCGGCTTCATAAATGGGCCGGTATTCCGGCGTGACGAATGATCAATCTGCGGCTCTTCGTGAAACTTAATTCCGACCCCATGACCGCAAAACTCATAAACCACACTGAATCCATTCGATTTCACATACTTGCTGATCGCAAATCCAATGTTTCCAAACTGATTCCCAGGTTTTACCTGCTGAATTCCAAGATCTAAACTGTGTTTGGTTACTTCAATCAGTTCGAGTGCAACTGCTGAAACTTCGCCAATGGTGTACATCTTGCTGGTATCACCATAATAACCGTCCAGAATGGTGGTCACATCGATATTTAAAATATCGCCATTTTTCAGTATTGTTTTTTCTGATGGAATTCCATGGCAAACCACTTCGTTTAGTGAGATACAACATGACTTAGGAAATCCGCTATAACCAAGAGTAGCCGGAATGGCGCCGTGCTCGCGCATATATGCTTCAATTTTCTGATCTAAAAATTCGGTTGACACACCTTCTTTCACAAATTCGGTGATATATTCCAGGGTTTGTCCGGCCAGTTTGCTGCTTTTTCGTATCCCCTCAATCTGTTCCTGGGTTTTAATGATAATTTTTTCCATGTAATATTAAAAATTTGTGCAAAAGTCGCTAAATCGATTGATTATACAAAACTGAACAATAGATTTGTCCAAAGGTTTAAAATTAGCCCTCGCAAATGGAAAAATACCAGGAACATCTCACAATTAAATCGTACCATACCAATCAGTATGGTCAAGCATCGATTGCCTCCCTTTTCAATATATTGATCGAGGCAGCCTGGGCTCATGCGCAGGTTATGGACTGGGGTTACGATAGTTTAAAAAGCAACAATCTGTTTTGGGTGCTTTCGCGCATGTATTTTCAGGTTGAAAATTATCCGGACTGGCAGGATAAGATAACACTGAATACCTGGTCGGCCGGAACGGATGGCATGTATGCTTATCGTGAATACATTGTTGAAAATGAACAAGGGAAGATCCTTCTCCGCGCAAGTTCAGCCTGGTTGATCCTGGATTTGGAAACGCATAAAATATTCCGGCTGAGTGATTTTAGGGCAACTTTCCCCAAATACGTCGATTCAAATGCATGCCGGATCCCTAAACGGATCAAACCTGATATTCATTCTGAAAACCTGAATTATTTCCCGGTATTATTTAGCGACCTCGATATTAATCAACACTTTAACAGCGTGAAATGCCTGGAACGTATGCTTGATGATTTTGGCATTGATTTTTTGAATAGCCACGAACCGGCTGAATTGGAAGTGAACTATCTGAAAGAAGGGCAGGCTGGTGATTTACTTGCCGTGACACGAACCCAAATTTCAGAAAATGAAAATCTGAATGGCATGGTCCGTGAATCAGACGGCGCTGATTTATGTGTGATGCGGATAGTTTGGCGGCCTCGTGTATAACGGATTTTTATTTGGTAGAGACGCAAGGCCTTGCGTCTCTACAGATTAAACCCAAACCGCTTCATTTTTCTGAATACCATTCCAATATCTTTTCAACCTTTTCATCCAAAGGCATGTAGCCATCGAGCCAATGAATCTCTGTTCCCTGTTTTTCCATTCTTCGGAACCAGGTCATTTGTCGTTTGGCAAACTGGTGAATAGCAACGTTTAATCCTTCAAACATCTCCTGATAAGAAAGCTTACCAGTCAGATACTGGGTCATGTATTTGTATTCCAAACCATAGTAGGTAAGCTGATCAGGTGTTAATCCACTGTCGAGCAAGTGTTGCACTTCGTCGAGCATTCTGTCCTTCAGCCGTTGTTGCAAACGGCTGGTAATTCTCCTTCGGCGCGACAACCTGTCGAATTTTACCCCCACTACTAAACTTCGGATGTCGGGCATGCCGGTATCGATTTCTGGGTGAGTGAGGTAATATTCTTCGATTTCAATGGCGCGGACTGCACGTTTCGCGTTTTCGATATCAGTTTGGTTGTGCAGGTAGTTTTTGTAGGTTTTCAGGATTTCGGTCAGTTCGTCCAGTGATTTGACGTCCAGGTTTTTGCGCAGCGGTTCGTTTACCGGGACCTGTATCAATTTATAGTTTTTCAGGATGGCTTCCAGGTATAAACCGCTTCCGCCACACATAACCGGTAGTTTTCCCTTGGCAGTAATTTCAGCAAAAACACGCAGAAAATCTTTCTGATATTCATACACATTGTACTCGTAGCCCGCGTCAACAATGTCGATCAGGTGGTAAGGGACAGCTTTCCCATCTACCACATAGTCAGCATAATCCTTACCGGTTCCGAGATCCATGCCACGGTAAACCTGCCGCGAATCGGCCGAAATAATTTCGCCATCAAGCACCGAAGCTACTTTTGCCGCAACAGTTGTTTTTCCTGAAGCAGTCGGGCCAAGAATGGTAATTAAATTATATTTTTTGCCGTGCATGGATTCTGAAGTTTTGGAAGGACAAAATTATGTATTTTTGCAAGACAAATTTAAAAGCAGGTTTCGATTGAAGTAAATTTCTGCACCAAGGACACCATGACTCTATGAAACACCAAGTTTTAGATCAAAATTTTACTTTTTAGTGAAGTTTTGTGGCTTTGAGCCTTTGTGGCAATTGATTAACTTTTGAGCCTTTTTCACAATAAAATGGTACACAAACAACAAAATATAAGCATTAAAAACAAAAAGGCTTTCTTTGATTACGAGATCATCGAAACCTTTTATGCCGGTATCCAACTGGCCGGAACGGAGATCAAATCGATCCGTAGCGCAAAAGCCAGCCTGGTTGATTCGTTTTGCTCTTTTACATCCAGTCAGTTGTATGTTAGGAATATGCATATTTCGGAGTATGAATTAGGTACCTGCAATAACCACATTGCCAAACGCGATCGCAAATTACTGCTGAACCGGAAAGAACTGGATAAATTGCAGAAGAAAACTAAAGAAGGTGGTATAACTATTGTGCCGCTCAAACTTTTTATCAACGATCGCGGACTGGCCAAACTGGAGATTTCGCTGGCCAAAGGAAAAAGGACTTTCGATAAACGTGAAACCCTGAAATTGAAAGACGATACCAGGGAAATGGACCGGGCACGGAAATTTTAGTTGGCAGTCTCAGTCTCAGTTTTCTGAAGAAAGCTTTGACTCAATGATAGAAACAATCGTATATTTGAGGTATAATCTTAAAATTTGAAACCATGGCCTTGTTAAATTCATTAAAGAAATTATTTGGCACGACAAAAGATCTTGGCGCTGCCAAAATTGAAGAATTAAAAGATAAAGCTGCTCCGGTAGTTGAAAATGCTAAAGGATACGCAAAAGATGTTGTTGATAAAGTTGAAAATGCAACTGCTGATGCTAAAGAATCGGCGCAATCATTTAGTGAGAAAGTAAAAGACTTTAGTGAAGATATCATTGAGAAAGTAGGAGAAAAACTTGATAAGCTTGAAGATACTGCCGAAAATTTTGTTGAAGACCTGAATGCTAAACTTCAGGCAAAATTGACTAAGACTGAAACTGTTGCTGATCAGGCTGCCACTCCGGTTGAGAAGGTTGAAGAAAAAGTTACTGAAGTTGTTGACGAAGCTAAAGAACCTGTTGAAACAACTAAAGAGCCTGAAAAAAAATAAATAAAGCAAAACTTTTTTAGCAAAACTTTTCAAAAAAAGTCAGTTTTAGTGTGTTCGTTATATCATGTTACAGCTTGTCCTTTTTTATAAGGTCATGTATATTTTAATGTGATTTTCAAACTCTCTCAAATCACTATTTTGCCATTGAAATAATTCTCCTTCTATTGACTTAGTATTTGGTAGTTGACGCTTGCCAATGGGAACATAGCGGACTGGTTCAGCGCAGTCATTATAAATAAGTATTAAACACTTTTCCAAATTTTGGTCAAGAAATTTAATTATTTGTATTGCATACCTTATTTTACCATCGCAATCAATATAAGGAACAGTTATCTCTGTTATCGATTTATCAACAAGCAGCTTGCATGATACTTTGCCACTTTTGAAATTGAATTTTTTAGTTCTTTTTCTATTGTTTTTATCCGTCAAAGGAAACATTGTGTGTACTACTTTTGATCCTTTATATAATAAAAGTCTGAATTTTTCTGTTGAACCATCACTAAAAGTATGTGATCCAATATATAATTCAAATTCATTTGGTCTGTTATTGCTATCAAGGTCTAAATTAAAAGGGGAATAAATAGAGTCGGCAATTTTCACATAATCTAAAAAAGGTAAAGATTCTTTCCTAAATTTACTTGGATCTTGTAATCTTTTACTTGGTTGTCCTGATTCATCTACATAGTCAATCCAAAATTGAGTATTTGACCAAAATTCATGTCTGTTAGTAATATGCACATATCCAGTATCATTGTTTCCTATAACAAAGATTAAGTTGTGTCTAGGTGAAATTTTTACAATCGATTTGTACCCAAGTCCGAAAATATTGAGAACATTTGGTTGTTTCAAGATAGGATGTTTCAGAGCATAATCCTCTATCTCGATTATTTCTTCTCTGGTTAGCAATAATTCATCATGATTTGTCATAAGATATTGGCAGGTAAAAAGATACTATATATTAATTAATTTAATGGGTGAATTCAAAAGCAAAAATACAAATATACATTTACTAATAAAAGCCCGGTAGAAGTTTATCTACCAGGCTTTTATATCTGAAGTTTAAAATGATAAATTCCTCCTCCAAAGGTTGCCATGCGGCGAAAAAGACTCTTATTCACCGCAAATATGCGGCGAATAATTGCTTTGCGGCGAATAAATCGTATATTTACCGCAAATATGCGGCGAATAATACATGAATTTGCCGAATTGAATGAAACAATATGGCAAAGTATATCTATCAATATGACAACTGGCCTCATTTTATCTGGAAAGAGCAGGAAATACAAGTTATTCTTGGAAAAGTTCGTCATTTACAAGGAAAGCTCTTAGGTCAGATGCGCACATTAGGTTTCTCATTAAAGGAGGAAACCATACTTAAAACATTGACACTTAATGTATTGAAGTCTTCTGAAATAGAAGGGGAAGAGCTTAATTATGAGCAAGTTCGTTCCTCTATAGCAAGAAGGTTAGGAATAGAATATGCCGGCATGGTCTTATCTGACAGGAATGTTGATGGAGTGGTAGAAATGATGCTTGATGCCACGCAGAATTACGATCAGCCTCTTGACGAAGATCGCTTATTTGGTTGGCATTCGGCTTTGTTTCCGACAGGCAGAAGCGGGATGCACAAAATTGATGTCGGCTGTTACCGGAATGGCGAAATGCAGGTCGTTTCAGGAGCAATGGGAAAAGAAAAAGTTCATTTTCAGGCTCCTCCGGCAAGTCAGGTAAAACCCGAAATGGTTAGTTTTTTGCAATGGCTAAATAGCGATGTACCAATAGATCTTGTATTGAAATCTGCTATTGCTCATTTTTGGTTTGTCATTATCCACCCTTTTGATGATGGGAATGGTCGTATTGCCAGAGCAATTTCAGATTTATTGCTTGCCCGATCTGATGATACCTCTCAGAGATTCTACAGCCTGTCGGGGCAAATTATGCTTGAAAGAAAAGCATATTACGAACTGTTACAAAAAACACAATTCAGCGATGGTGACATAACGGAATGGTTGGATTGGTTTCTCAATTGTTTGTATCGTTCTTTGCTCTCGACAGAAGATACTTTGCAGAAAGTTCTTCATAAAGCTGATTTTTGGGACAAGCATCATGAAACTGCATTCAATGCACGTCAGCGGCTGATGCTGAATAAACTGCTTGATGGTTTTGAAGGCAAACTCAATTCGTCGAAATGGGCAAAAATCGCCAAATGCTCTGCCGATACAGCGCTTCGCGATATTCAGGATTTGATAAACAAAGGTATTTTGAGGAAGGAAGACGCAGGAGGGCGAAGCACTAATTATGAATTGGTGCCTTGAGTAAAAAAAAGCCCGGTAGAATTTAATCTACCGGGCTTTATATTGAAGTTTAAAAAAGATAATTTTCTATTTCAAGGTTGCCAGCGCATCTTTAATACGTGTCAGTGATTTAGTCAAATCGGCTTCCGAGGCTGCATACGAAATACGGATACATTCAGGAGCGCCAAAAGCTTCACCCGAAACAACACCGGTAAAGGCATTCGACAGGATGAAAAGGCCCATATCGTCAGCATTGTTGATCGTTACTGTACCATCTGATTTTCCGAAGAATGAAGAAATATCAGGGAATACATAAAAAGCTCCATCAGGTTTGCTGGTTTTTACACCTGGAATTTCGGCAAGCATGGATAGAACCAGATCGCGTCGTTTTTCGAATTGTTCAACCATTTTATAAACCGTATCAAGCGGGGCATTTAATGCCGTTACCGAAGCGATTTGTGAAACCGAACATGGCCCTGAAGTGTATTGTCCCTGCAATTTATTACAGGCTTTTGCCAGCCAAAGTGGAGCGGCAATGTAACCAATGCGGTAGCCGGTCATGGCAAATGCTTTCGAAACGCCGTTTACAACTACAACCTGAGCTTTTATTTCAGGAAATTGTGCAATGCTTTCGTGCTTGATGCCATATACAATGTGCTCGTAGATTTCGTCTGAAATCACGATGATATTCGGATGTTTGGCAAAAATATCGGCAAAAGCTTTCAATTCATCTTTGGTATAAACGCTTCCGGTTGGATTGCTTGGACTACTGAATAAAAAAGCACGGGTTTTCGGGGTGATCGCTGCTTCCAATTGTTCAGGGGTAATTTTGAAATCACTGTCAACTGTAGTCGGTATGATCACATTCTTACCTTCGTTCAGTTTTACCAGTTCGATGTAGGTTACCCAATAAGGAGCCGGGATAATTACCTCGTCGTCCTTGTTGATCAATGCCTGCAACAGGTTGGCAATCGAATGTTTCGCACCGTTCGAAACAATGATCTGATCAGTAGTATAGTCCAGGTTATTGTCGCGTTTCAGTTTATCGACGATTGCTTTGAGCAATGAAGGATATCCGGGTACCGGTGAATAAGTGGAATAATTATCATCAATGGCCTTCTTTGCGGCATCTTTGATGAAATCGGGGGTATTAAAATCTGGTTCTCCGACTCCCAGGCTGATCACGTCGATGCCTTTTTCTTTTAACTCGCGGCTTTTCTGTGCCACGGCAAGGGTGGCGGATGCAGATAAACAGGCAACTCTGTCTGAAACTCTCTCCATAACTGAAATTTTGATGGGTTTAATGTTTAATTTGTTTTCGTGTGCAAGATATGAAAAATACTAATTGAGTAAATGTTGTGTGTCAAATTGACAATGATAAGGCATAAAAATTTACGATTTGTTATTGTGGTGTGATCCGGCAAATAAAATCATGTATTTTTTCCTGAAATTTCAGGTATTCGTCATAGTCCCAAACAACTACTGATTCCGAACCTGGTATTAGTAGTTCCAAATTCCAGGCCATTTCGAGCGGATGGTTGGTGTCGTCGGGAATACCTGCGATTAAGGTTGGCACCTTTATTTTTGCGATTTCTTCAGGGGAAGGGAAATCAGAAGCCGCCCCTCCATTGTATATACGGGAATAATAAGCCGGATCGAATCCCAATCGGTAATCAAGTAATCGTTGCCGGGTGCCTCGATGCTTTTGCTCAATAAAATAAGGAGTGTCCTGATTCTGACTTATCAATTTCTTCAGAAAATCAGGAGTTTCGTATGGACTGGCTTTCGATGCAATTTTCTTGTATATTTTTTTCACATCCGAACGCTCTTCCCAGGCTGGGGGAGGAGTGACCAAAATCAGGGCTTTTACCCGCTCCGGAAACCGGACTGCCGCATGAATGGCAATTCCTGCGCCCATCGATGATCCGCCAAGAATCATTGAATCGAAATTTTGAGCATCTGCAATTCTGATCAATTCCTCAGTTAAGGCATCCCAGCAATAATTGCCGGTAACCGATTTGTCACAGTAATTGTATCTGACTACAGATACCTGCTTCGATAGCTGATCAAAATCTATGAGCGAATAGACCGAATCCGATTCCACCGAATTCAGCATTCCGTGCAGCCAAACAAACGGCAGGCCTTTTCCATCTATCTTTAAATGTGGTATTTCCATTTTTTTTTCTGAATTCTATTACCACTTCATTGTTTCGGGTTTCGAGGTGCGGGTTGTGGGTTTCGTGTAACTCGAAACGCGTATCCCGTAACATTTTTATCGAATACTATTCAAACAATCCTTCGTCGCGAATCAGCATCAGGATGGAAGAATGCGGAAGTATAATATATTTTTCCTTGTTAAATTCGATTTCCCAGCCACTTTTATTGAGGTAAACCGCCAGATCACCTTCTTTGGCCTGAAGCGGAACATATTTCACTTCATCTTTTTTTTCTTTCCAGGGTTCGTCGGCATCAGTCATTGCCGGAATTGGGTAACCTGGGCCAACTTTCACAATATAGCCGCTATGAGTTTTTTCATTCTCCTGCACGGTGGGTGGCAGGTATAATCCTGAAGCTGTTTTCCCCTGTGGATTTTTAGGCCGAATGAGTACACGGTCTCCAATTAGTATGAATTTGGCAAGATCTTGTTCTTCGATAATGAGTGACATTCAATTTTGTTTTGAATACAAAGATAAAACAATCACATTCAAACATTCGAATTAGTCGAAAAATGACTTTTTATATCCTTGCAAATTTATTTTTCCTTTCTGTAAAATATTTTTCAGCAGATTTGGCTCAAATCTGGAGGTGAAATTTCGATTATTTCAAAAATATTTCATCTAATCCCAAAATATTATATTTTTTTAAAACACAGATAATCAATAGATTCAAAAATAATTTAAAAATATATTGAAAAAAAATAGTACTATGTGTTGTATAATCAGCCTGACAGTAAAAGCCCGGAATTTCTGGATGCAATTTATAACCAACAACACATCTGGCCATACGGCTATGATGTTAGTTGATCAAACCTCTGAAAACGAAAAGGCTAATGCAGTTTTCGAAGCTATCAATGCTGAACTTTCAACTCAGTCCAATAATTCAACTGAAACTTTCGTGTGTAAAACAGAAGCTGATAAAGAACTTGAAGTGGAAGCCTGGATGACCGGTGAAACTTATTTCAGTCCTAAGACAGCTTCCATCACCGAAGAAACTGATGAAGCTTTGAATCTGGAAGACTGGATGATCAGCAATGTTAATTAACCAAAACAAATAACTCAGAAACAAGTCAGAAGTGAAAATTAGATAGATGGAGTCCGAAGTCCGGATGATACAATCTAATTACAAGGAATCTTAATCAGGAAAAGGCCAAATAACTAAAAAACATGCAGTACAACGTCACGAGCAGGGATTCAACACTATTGCTTGAACCGTATTTTACCCTTACGAATCAGGCCAACTGGAGAAGTCAGGAAGTTCAGGTCATGGTGAAAGTACCGACAGGTAAATCGGTGTTTTTGGGAGCAAACCTCGATCGGCTTCATTTTGATTTCGAGAATACCAACAACATCCGGAATAAGGAAATAACAGGAAAAACCTGGATGATGACTCCGGAAGGACTTTCGCTGAAAAAATAAAAACACAATAATCATACAGAAAACAAACTATTCAGAATGTGGTTTTCCCTTTTTTCGAACGTATTGGGATTTTGTGGCAAACCGGTTCAATCTATGCTGCTCACGAACATTTTGTTTCGAACCTGATCAGGAACAGACTTATCTGTGAAACCGGTAAATTTATTAATTCGGAATCCTCAAAAACTATATTATTTTTCCTTCGCGAAAATGAATGGCACGAACTTGGGTTGCTTTATTTCAATTTTCTGGCCGCCCAGGCTGGTGTTCGCTGTGTTTACCTGGGCCAGAGCTTGCCATTTGGCGATTTGTCGAAATTTTTAATAGACAAACCATTCGATTTTGTCTGCACTTCCTTCATTCAGGCCATCGAAAAATCGGAATTGGAACAATATATGGCTAATTTGTCCCTGGTTTTTAACCGGAATAAAATACTGATTTCAGGTCGCCAAATTTCCATACACAAGCCAAAGCTTCCTTTCAATGTGGCAGTTATTAAAAACAGTAACGATTTTATCCGAAAAATTTCAGTATAGATTATTGGATACTAAAGTAAATGGCGAAGAAGTGCAGTACACTTCCGGCAAGGACAAACAAATGCCAGATTCCATGGCTGTAAGGAAGTTTCCGCCATATATAAAAAATGACGCCTACAGAATAGGCAATTCCACCCAAAACCAGGAACAGGAGACTTATTGAAGGTAAGCTGAGAAAAATCTGCTTCCCGGCAAGGACAAACATCCAGCCCATGCCTAGGTAAACAGCAACCATTAATTTACGGAACCGATGCAGATAAATGGAACGGATTACTGCACCAACCAGAGCCAGACCCCAAATGATTCCAAACAAAATCCATCCCCAGGTTCCACGGATAGAAGTGAGCAGGATTGGCGTGTAAGTTCCGGCAATGAGCAAAAAAATTGAAATATGATCGAAACGTGCAAACAGGTTTTTGACTCGCGGTCCGGTAAAGCTGTGATACAAGGTTGACGACAGATACAAAAGGATCAATGTACTTCCGTAAATGGAAAAGCTAATCAGGTGCCAGAGATCGCCATGTTTTCCGGCAACAATAATCAGGATTACCAACGCTACAATACTAAGCAATGCTCCTATTCCGTGGGTGATGCTGTTTAATATTTCCTCGCCGGTACTAAGTTGGCGGTATGTTTTTGCTGGCTGTGTCATAACTTATAACTCATAACTTCCTCAGATGTTGGTCTTTTCATCAATGAGGTAGAGGTTGCGTTCGGTGGAGTTGCGTGTGCTCAGTTCGGCCAGGAACCCGGCCAGAAATAACTGGGTTCCGATAATCATAGCAGCGAGCGAGAGGTAGAAATAAGGGCTGTCGGTGACGCGTGGCGCCAATTCATTGTTTAAGGTGTGAAAAATCTTTTGAGCGCCTAACCATACCGCAGCAGCAAGTCCGAGTAAAAAAGTGAGAGTACCGAATACTCCAAAGAAATGCATGGGGCGTTTACTGAACTTCGAAATAAAAATGACAGAAAGCAGATCGAGTGGTCCACGGATAAAACGTTCCATTCCGAACTTGGTGGTTCCGAATTTGCGTTCCTGATGCTGGACCACTTTTTCGCCAATTCGTTTAAACCCGGCCCATTTGGCCAGAACCGGAATGTACCGGTGCATATCGCCATACACTTCAATGCTTTTAATCACTTGTTTCCGGTAGGCTTTTAATCCGCAGTTAAAATCGTGGATTTTAATTCCGGTCATTCGCCGGGCCGTCCAATTGTAAAATTTACTTGGAAGATTTTTGGAAAAGACAGGATCGTAGCGTTTTTTCTTCCACCCTGAAACAATGTCAAAGTTGTCTTCGGTGATCATGCGGTAAAGCTCCGGTATTTCCTCCGGACTATCCTGAAGGTCTGCATCCATGGTAATCACCACATCGCCTTCAGCCTGTGCGAACCCGCAATATAAACCAGCTGATTTTCCGTAGTTGCGCCTGAATTTAATTCCTTTGATACTCGGATTTTGCAGGCAAAGCTGCTCGATAAGTTCCCATGAACCATCGGTGCTGCCGTCGTCAATCAAAATAACCTCGTACGAAAAGTTATGGACTGACATTACCTGGTCAATCCATGCCGTCAATTCGGGAAGCGATTCTACTTCATTAAATAAAGGTACAACTACGGAAATATTCATTGGATTTATTCTTCAGTTTTTACTTCTTCCATGGCTTCCTCAAAAGCATCTTCGTTGGGTTGCTTTTTGATGAAAATAGAAGAGACCAAAGATATAACAGTTCCATATATAACAGCATTCAATACGCTCATCATTGACATCCAGCCTGGAGTCATCATTTTGGAAGCTATCGACATGGCTTGCTCAATCTGATCTTCTGTCAGGCCTTGTTTTAACATTGCTTCTTCCTGCACCGATTTGATCTGGTCAATCATTCCCGGATCAATTTTGAAGATGATCAGCGTGTAAAGAGCAGTAATAATTCCGCTGAAAAGCATTGCGCCAACTGCAAAACCTACCGCCTGACCATAAGATATGGCTCCATTCTTCTCGTGGTTCCGGTAATGAATCTGAGCAAGTACGATGCACACCGCATAGAGAATAATGGATACATAGACTAAACTCTTATTCGTACTTTGTCCTGCAACATACAGGATAACAGAATAAAGTGTGAGAACAATACCGATGTAAAGGCCATAAATCATGGCTGATTTCCAAAAAGTTGATTTTTGTTCCATAGTGTTTTTTAGATTTGTGATTAACAAATATATTTCAATTTTTCGACTGAACAGTAATTGCCAGGTTTTTTGTGAATGAATAGGTGTTTATTTTTTTTCAATGGTCTATACTAATCTATCTTCTGAAATAATTGAGCCATCAAAAAAATGAGCCATCCAACTGTTCTTTTTCCCAATCCAAACATCTGAAGTATTTTTTTATCATCCAATAGTTGACTGAACACTAAAGGATTAGTCAGGCCAAAGAAAAAAATATACCGGAAGCCTTTGAATTCATTTGCGGGGAATTCATTTTTTTCTACTTTTGTCGCCGGGTAAGTCCTGTACGACTAGCTCCCGTTGAAATCCCCCAGGGTCGGAAGGCAGCAAGGGTAAATGGTTGAGCGGTGCGATACAGGTAGCTTACCCACTTTTTTTGACTTTTTTTGCCGAATTAGCTCAGTTGGCCAGAGCACGTGATTTGTAATCTCGGGGTCCTCAGTTCGAATCTGAGATTCGGCTCAAAAAAAGAGTTCCTAAAATTTTGTTTTGGGGAGATACCAAAGTGGCCAACTGGGGCAGACTGTAACTCTGCTGGCGTACGCCTTCGTAGGTTCGAATCCTGCTCTCCCCACCAAAAGATGCCTATCCCTAAATCCCTTTCCTTAGGAAATGGACTTAAAAAAGGGCAAAAATTCCCTCTCTTTTGGAGAGGGTTAGGGAGAGGCTTTTAATGCGGGAGTAGCTCAGTTGATAGAGCATTAGCCTTCCAAGCTAAGGGTCGCGAGTTTGAATCTCGTCTCCCGCTCAAACGAAAAAGTGTTCAGTAATGGACACTTTTTTTGTTTTATGGACTTTTGCGAATTTTTCAATCAAATCTAATTTTTAAAACCCTGGCAAGAATAGTATTTATTCAAAATTGATTCGGACAGAAAAGTTTCGACCTGTTTTAATTTGCAAAATACCCGAATAGTATCATATTTTATTCGAATAGTATTAAGCAATCCCCGTGTTTTAGTTTTATTTTGTAGTACTGATTCTCAAAATAGTAGAGGATAACTCCTGAAAGAAAAACTAAACGATAAAATGAAGTACAATGCAACCCGAACTCTTTAAAATTGAAAGCTAACTAAAAACTAACTAATACTATGACAAGTGGAAAACTGAGCCTGAAAGAAAAAATCGGTTACGGTTTCGGCGATGCCGCATCGGCGATGTTCTGGAAACTTTTCTCGATGTACCTGATGTTCTTCTATACCGATATTTTTGGAATTTCGGCCGTTGTAGTGGGAACCATGTTTCTGGTAACCCGAATCTGGGACGCGGCTTTCGATCCTTTTGTCGGAATTCTGGCCGATCGCACCGAAACCAGATGGGGGAAGTTCAGGCCATATCTGTTGTGGATGATGGTGCCTTTTGGTGTAATAGGAGTGATCACTTTTTCAACTCCTGATTTGGGGCCTACCGGAAAGATTATTTATGCCTACATCACTTATTCGCTGATGATGATGATCTATTCGCTGATCAACGTTCCTTATGCCTCGCTCCTGGGTGTGATGTCGTCCGACGGGAAAGAACGCACCAGCCTGGCTACATTCCGTTTTATTTTTGCTTTTGGCGGAAGTTTGCTTGTCCTGGCTGCAGCCGAACCATTGGTTGATATTTTCAGCAAAATGGGTGGTGGTACTGTTAATTTGCGAATTGGATGGCAACTGGCAGCAGTGGTATTTGCCATTATGGCCATCATCTTTTTCTGGTTTGCTTTCTCATGGACCCGCGAGCGCATCAAACCGGTTACCGAAAAAACTTCGCTGAAGCACGATTTGAAAGACCTTTGGGCCAACCGTCCCTGGTTTATTCTGCTGGGAGCCGGTATTGCTTCCATCTTTTTCAATTCGATCCGCGATGGGGCAGCCATCTATTATTTCAAATATTACGTGCAAACACAAGGAGCTTTTCAGGTGAATTCATTGAACCTGACGATCACCCTCAGCAGCCTGTATTTTGTTTTGGGACAAGCCGCAAACATTGTTGGCGTTGTGCTTGCCAAACCGGTTTCAGACCGGATGGGCAAAAAAGGCACGTTCCTTTCAGCCATGCTTTTAGCAGCGGTTTTCAGCATATTCTTCTATTTTATTGACAGAACGAATACCACCCTGATTTTTGTAACGCAGTTCCTGATCAGTTTGTGTGCCGGAATTACCTTCCCGCTCATCTGGTCGATGTATGCCGATGCTGCCGATTATTCCGAATGGAAAACCAAGCGTCGTGCAACCGGGCTCATTTTTTCAGCTTCGTCCATGTCGCAGAAATTTGGTTGGACGATAGGTGGCGCTTTGGCGGGTTGGCTTCTTGGGTATTACGGATTTAAGGCCAATGTTGCACAAACGGAAACCGCACAAAACGGTATTCGAATGATGTTGAGTTTCTACCCGGCCATTGGCACTTTACTTGGAGTAGGGTTTATGCTCATTTATCCGTTGAACGAAAAAATGATGGTTAAGATCAGTGTTGAACTGGCCGCATGGAGAGGAAAAAAAGAGTAGCTCCTTCCGTTGCCTGAATGCTTATGAACTAAACCAGAAATGAAGAATGGTTAGACAAAGCGGAGAATTGCTGGAAATACATTTCGGAACATTTGATTGACAGGTCGGGAGGAGAGTGGTTCTGGAGTATTTCTGATGAAGGAATCGCTAATCGCGAAGGTGATAAAGCCGGTTTCTGGAAATGTCCGTATCACAATAGCCGCATGTGCCTGGAGGTGATGCATCGGGTAGGATAGTGTTCAAAAAGAATAGTAAGAGCTTCACTTCAAGTGAAACCCTGACTTTACAAAACTTCCGGATGATAGAGAAACAAATATATGTGATTACCGGTGGTCCGGGGTTTGGTAAAACTGAGCTGATAGAAGAACTTCGGAAGTCCGGATATTTTTGTTCCGGAGAATTTGCCCGTGATTTGATTGAAGACCAACTGGAAACCGGAGGAGAGATCCTTCCATGGAAGAATTCAAAGCTTTTTCAGCAGGAAGTTTTAAGGCAACGAATCGCCTTTTTTGAATCAGTTCCGGATGACATTTTTGCATTTGCTGACCGTGGAATCCCTGATCAACTGGCATTTGCACGATATAAAGGATTCGGCTCCCCCGAGGTTTTAGTACAAAGCGCTCAAAAATACCGGTATGCGCCAATTGTTTTTGTTACTCCTCCCTGGCCCGAAATATTTGTCAATGATTCCATCCGTATTGAAAGTTATGAAGAGGCGGTTCTAATTCATAAAACTGTACTGGATACCTATTTGGGCTTGAATTATACAATTATTGAATTACCTTTAATACCTGTCATTCAAAGAATAGAATTGATATTACTAACTATTCAAAAAATCAGAAAAAATGAACATTAACCGACGTGATTTTTTTAGTACAGCTGCTGCCGGAACAGTTGGATTGGCTGCTATTCCCGGAATTCTTTCAGCATCAATGTTGCCAGGCAAAAAGAAACAAAAAGGCATTTTGTCAAGCCTGAAAACTGGCGATGTGATACTTTTTCAGGGTGATTCGATCACCGATGCCGGTCGCGAGAAAGAAAAACAGCAATCGAATTCTCCATGGTCATTTGGATATGGTTATGCTTATCTGGCTGCAGCCAACCTGTTAAACACCAGATCAGCGCAAAATCTCAGCATTTATAACCGTGGAATCAGCGGAAATAAGGTTTATCAGCTGGCCGATCGCTGGCAGAAAGATTGTTTTGACCTGAAGCCAAACCTTCTCAGTATTTTGATTGGCGTGAACGATTTCTGGCATAAACTGGATGGCAAATACGATGGAACGGTTGAAAAATATGAAAATGACTACCGTCAACTTTTAAACCTGACAAAAAAGATACTTCCTGATGTAAAACTGGTCATTGGTGAGCCTTTTGCTGTCCTGGGCTGCTCGGCTGTGAATGAGAAATGGTATCCCGAATTTGATTCATACCGCGCTTCATCCAAAAAGCTGGCCAATGAATTCGATGCCATTTTTATTCCTTACCAAGCTATTTTCGATGAAGCCCAGAAACAGGCGCCTGGTAAATATTGGACGGGCGATGGCGTTCATCCTTCGATGGCAGGTAGTTCGCTGATGGCAGAAGCCTGGCTGAAAGCGGTGAAATAACATTTTAAAATAAACAAGGGCAGATAAATCTGCCCTTGAAAGGTTCTACCGGGAATTGATTGATTAGTTCAGAGAACCGATAGATTTTTTTATGAATTATCAAAACTCAATCTGTACATAAAACTAAAAGGAATCTTTATTATTATATATTCCCGGATGTTTATTTGATTTTTTTTTGCTTCAGCCAATTCCAGACAATCTCTTGTTCCTTTTAAACGAACATTTATTTGATTTACACCAGGTAAATTGCCTATCAATAAAGTCTTTCTCCTGTTGCTGATTTTAATTTATAGACATTAACCATAAGGTCGATTTGTGATTTGAGCAGCATCAACCGGCTTTCAGAAACCGCGGTTGAACCTTCCGGTAATTCAAGGTTGGTGATAACACCCGCCCCGAAACTCACTTTTGCCAGTGAATAAGCCTGTATGTCCTGATGGAGCTGCAGTTCCGACTGAGACACTTTCTTTTGCGAGGCTATTACATTGGCATGAGATTCCAATACTTCGGAAGCTATATTTCTGCGTGCTATTTCAGTATCCTGATCGTTCATCTGAATCGTTATGAAGATACCGGCCCCATTCGCGAATAGGAGGATGCGAAATCGACATTGGGAAGGTTTCCTGATTTGGCCAGACCAATTTTTGCATCAGCGGAATTGAGATCTTCCATGGCCTTTTTAATCAGCGGATGGTTTTGAACAACCTCGCTGATGATCGATTTTAACGACAGGGAATCAGTTCCAAGGGACTGACTTTGTGCCGTTCCGATCGACAATAAACCTGCAATCGTCAGCAGGATTGGACGCTTCTGATTTCGATCACCATGTTAATAAAACATTGTTCAAAAACGGATTATCTTTATAATGGGACTGAGAAAAGAATCAGCATAAAGTCGAGACGATCCTGGCTGAGTCTGTTAAAAAATTTCCCGTAGGGAAAATCGGTCGGTAAAAACCTTGAAATTCATCCGTTGGATTGTCCCGTACGGGACAAGAGGCAGTTTTTTTGCATTCATACTACCGACCTTTGGTTCCTAACGGAACCATTGAATTAATTTTAAACAGTTTCTTCTATGTTGTTCAGAAAAAAATAGCTTCTTTAATTCAATAAAGTATAGTTATAGCTAAATTAAAATGAATAAATTCACGTTAAAATGCGTAAAAGAAATTGCCGGTAGGCTCAGGATTTTCAAATTATTGGTGAAAGATTACTTCAATCAACAAAATAAAAAATCATGATCAAACACGAAGAATTAGTAAAAAGTCCTGAGTACTGGTTTGAATCCATTCAAAATGAAATTTTTCGTCAGGTTGACGTATATTTAAAAGATAACAACATGACACAAACCCAATTGGCCGAACAACTTGGGGTATCAAAGGGATATGTGTCGCAGGTGATGAAAGGGGAATTTAATTATACGCTAAAAAAGCTGATCGAGCTTTCGCTGGCAGTTGGGAAAGTTCCTGTATTAGAATTTAAACCGCTGACTGAAGTCATTCAGGCCGGTAATGAACAGGTTGTCCTGTCGACAAAACCTTCCCTTGACAAAGTTGCCGAACCAATTGCACCTTATAAAATAAATACTCAGACTAATGAATAGCGCAACCTTGCATGATTGAAAAATAGTTAATTTTATATCCCGAATTGTTTAATATAAAATCTTACCCGATGATAGTTTCTGAACAACCTTTTTATATCCAGGCAACGGTAAAACTTTTACTGATAGCATTGGTTATCGCATTCCTGATTTTGGCTCAAAATATACTGATTCCCTTTACTTTAGCGGTATTCTTTACCTTTTTGCTGCTTCCTGTCTCGCGGAAACTTGAACAGTGGCATTTCCCGAAAGTCATTGCCATTCTGATAAGCATTCTGATGGCCCTGGCTTTATTCGTTGCGATGCTTTACTTTTTTTATTCTCAGGTTTTAAGTTTTGTAAACGACTGGCCGGTACTCCAAAAAGCCTTCAACGCCAAAATAGAGATTGTTCAACAGTTTATCAGGGAAACATTCCATGTCAGTAATAAGGAACAGCAAATTTGGATAACCTCCAAAATAAAGGAAAACGCCAGCACGGGAGGAGTCCTGATCATGGGTATTTTTTCTGCTACCACTTCATTTCTGGCCAGCTTTGCGTTGATCCCAATCTATATTTTTTTCCTGACGCTATACCAGAATAAATTCAAAGAGTTTGTTCGCCTGATTGCCAAAGAGGAAAATAACGAGCATGCCATGGTTGTGGTGAAGAAAGTTTCACGGGTTTCACAAAAATATCTGATGGGTATTTTTCTTGATGTGGTTATTCTTTCGGTTCTGAACTCAACGGGTTTTCTGATTTTGGGTTTACCACATGCTATACTCTTTGGTGTACTCGCTTCCATGCTCAATATCATTCCATATATTGGAGTACTGATTGGCAGTACTTTGCCAATTTTGATGGCCTTTCTGGTAAAAGATTCGATGGGTTACGCGCTGGGTGTAGCGGCTATTTGTTTCTTCGTGCAGTTTCTCGATAACAATTTCATCACTCCTTATGTGGTTGGCAGCAGTGTCAGTATCAACCCGTTAACTGCAACGCTGGTGCTGGTTGGCAGTGCGCTCATCTGGGGAATTCCGGGAATGGTGCTTTGTATGCCCCTTACCGGTATGGCCAAAGTCGTTTGCGACCATGTTGATTCGCTTAAACCTTATGGATATTTGTTGGGTGAGGAGGTCAATTTCAGTGAGCAGGAACATGTGCAGGATAAATTATTCAAACGCTTCAGCAAAAAGAAGAAAGCTTAAGTCGTGGGAACCTGTCTTTGTCGTTCACATCGCTTTTTTCAAAAATCCCCAAACCGCTTCCATAAATAATTTGGGTTGTTCGGCATGAAGCCAGTGCCCGGCATCAGGTATTTCAACGATAAACGCTTCAGGATAAATTCGCCGGATGGAAGCAAAATCTTCAGGAAGTATATAATTTGAATTTGCCCCTTTGATAAATAGTACCGGATAACTACAAATGGGCAGCCTGTCGTCGAACCAACGGGCATTGACGCCACTGATAATTTCATCCAGGTTTTCGTACAATACCTGTACATTTAATCGCCATTCAAAATGATGGGTTTCCTTGTTGTGGTGTACATTTTTCAGTAAAAACTGTACGATTTGAGAGCTGTCAATCCGTTCGTTCAGGAATTCTTCTACATTTTTTCTGGATTCGATCCTGTTGAAATCTAATTCGGTCATGGCCCGTAAAATGTTGTTATGCAGATAATACTGGCTTTCATCGTTCAGTAAAAAATAATCTTTGGGGACAATGTCAACCACAATCAGTTTCTCGATCCGCTCCGGATAATCAGCCGCGAAACTCATGGCTGTTTTTCCGCCCATGCTGTGACCCATGACAATGGCTTTTCCGATTTTTTGCTGATCAAAAAAGCCGGCCAGATCATTTTTCAATGCTTCATAGTTGTGTTCTTCCGAATCGGGCGACCGGCCATGATTTCGCTGATCGATCAGAAAAACCCGATACCCGGCAGAAAGTTTCTTGGCAACAGTCAGCCAGTTGTCCGACGATCCGTAGAGGCCGTGGATGATCACCAGCGGTTTTCCTACACCCTCAACCCGGTAGAATAAGTTCATGGCGGTTTTTATTCCAGACAGGAAAGGTAATCCTGAATGGTACTGCGCAATCCCATATAAAGTGCATCGGCAATGAGGGCATGTCCAATAGAGACTTCGTCGAGGAAAGGCACATGGTCGTGGAAAAAACGCAGGTTTTTCAGGCTCAGATCGTGACCGGCATTGATTCCCAATCCAAGTTGATGGGCTAGTTTGGCTGCTTCTTTAAAGGGTGCGACAGCACGGATTGGATCAACCGGATAGATTTTCGCAAAAGGTTCGGTATATAATTCGACTCGGTTGGTTCCGGTTTCCATGGCTCCTTCGATGGCTGACGAATCCGGATCAACAAAAATGGAAGTACGGATACCTTCCGCTTTGAAGCGGGCAATAACTTCCCTCAGAAATGAAAGGTTTGCATGAGTATCCCAGCCATGATCAGAAGTGAGCTGGGTAATGGAGTCAGGAACCAAAGTTACCTGATGTGCTTTGACGGCTATCACCAGTTGGATGAAATCTTCAGTGGGGTAACCTTCAATGTTAAATTCGGTGGTAATGTGGGGCTTAATGTCGAAAACATCCTGTCGGCGAATGTGTCGTTCGTCAGGGCGGGGATGAACAGTAATTCCCTGAGCCCCAAATTTTTGACAATTAATTGCAGCTTCCAAAACGTTTGGAGTAATTCCTCCGCGCGAATTTCGTAATGTTGCTATTTTATTTATATTTACACTTAGTCTGGTCATAATCTGAATTTGATTGGCGCAATTTACGATTTAGATTTGATTCAAAGCATATTGAAAACTTAAAAAAATGATCGCTCAGTACCTTATATCCGGAGTTGTTCCTTCCTTGCGTTTGACTGATAACGGTCAGAAGGCTCTTAACCTGATGGAAATTTTCAGGATTTCGCACCTTCCGGTGGTCGAAGGGCAGCAATTGGCTGGACTTATTTCGGACAAAATTATTTATGACCTGAACATTATTGACAAACCTTTGGGTGATTATTCCGAGCATTTACTTTCACCTCATGTACATACCAATCAGCATATTTACGAGGTTTTTTCAGCCATTTCGGGTCTGAATTTGAGCGCTATTCCGGTACTTGATCTGAATCATAATTACTGCGGAGTAATTACGGTACTCGATTTGGCAAAGAAATTCGTCGATCTGGTTGCCGTTCGTGAACCCGGTGGCGTTATTGTTCTGGAATTAAACTCCATTGACTATTCGTTGTCGCAAATTGCACAGATTGTGGAAGGAAACGACGCCAAAATCCTGAGCTTTTACATTTCTCCGGAAGCGGAATCGAAACGGATGACTGTAACCCTGAAAATAAATGTAATTGATTTGTCAGCAATAATTCAGACATTTGTGCGCTACGATTATAACATTAAAGCTGTTTATATGGATGATTCGATCATTCAGAATTTGTATGACGACCGCTACGACCAGCTGATGAAATTTATGAATATTTAATTTCCCGCATTAAACATCCATTCATGAAGATAGCACTTTACGGACAAACCGTTAATCCTGACTTTTTTGAGGAATTATCGAGACTGTTTGATTTGTTAAAAGAAAAACAGATTGAGAGTTTTGTTTATAGTCCTTTCCTGGAATACCTGCAGCACGATTGGGGATTTTTTCCTGAAATCTCGGGTCAGTTCGAAAATGGAGACGATTTACCTGACGATGTTTCCTATTTGTTTAGCCTGGGAGGAGACGGGACTCTCCTGAAATCGTTTTTGGCAGCCAAAAACGGTTCTATCCCGTTGGTGGGGATTAATTCCGGAAGGTTGGGTTTTCTTTCCGATATTTCAAGAGATGAGGTTGACAAGGCTTTGGATGATATTCTGGAAGGGAATATTATTATAGATGAACGAACCGTTTTGGAACTGGAAATTATATCCAACAATCAATCCGAATTTCAGTATGCACTGAATGAAATTACGGTTACCAAACTCGATTCGTCATCGATGATCAATATCCATACGTATATCAATAACGAGTTTTTAAATACCTATTGGGCTGATGGATTGATTGTTGCGACGCCAACCGGTTCAACCGCCTATTCGTTGAGTGTTGGTGGCCCGATTCTGACACCGGATTCTGAAAATTTTGTAATCAGCCCGATTGCTCCTCATAATCTGACTGTCAGGCCATTGGTAGTTCCTGATCACTATTCGATCACTTTAGAAGTCGAAGGCAGGGGACTTCATTTCCTGACTTCAGTGGACTCTAAATCGGAACCAATTTTTTTCTCCGGATTATTGAAAATTCGAAAAGCTTCTTTTAAAGTTAAGACTATCAGGCTTAAAGACCATAGTTTCTTTTCAACCCTTCGGAATAAACTGATGTGGGGCGCCGATAAGCGAAATTAATTTCCCCCATAGCTTAACAATTTTTAACCTCTATTTGGGTTTTATAATATGCACCAGGCATGAATATATCAGAATTGTATTACTTTTGTAGCACTTGAAAGGTGTTATGTTCAGAATGTAAATAGTAGTGCCTGAATGTTTTATAGCGTAAAATACCCTTTCAAAAATGGATTTCAATGAAGCAATTTTTGGTAGTTTTTCTAATTGGATTTCTGGCAGTTGAAGCGTTTGCACAACAGAGCGTTGATGTTGGTTTATTCGGAGGGGCAGGCGCCTATTTTGGCGACATGACAAAAATTGATTTTCAGAAATCGGTCAATCCGGCTTATGGTGGTTTTGTCAGGTATAATTTTAATCCCCGGTATGCCCTCAGGTTTAATGTAATCAATGGAACAATTGGTGCGAAAGATGGTGAATTCCAATCAGTTCCCTGGTCTTTTAATAAAAATGTTCTGGATATTTCTCTTCAGTTTGAGTTTAATTACCTCAAGTATATTGTTGGAGAAAAGGAATCTCCTTTTTCATCCTATCTGTTTGCTGGAATTGGAATGCAAACTTATAATTATGAGTTGAAGACATCTGATCTGGCGGCGATTGTTCATCCAACAATTCCCTTTGGAATTGGGTTTAAAGTCAACCTGAGTAAGCGGCTTGGAATTGGAATTGAAGGCGGACTTCGCAAATCCTTTTCAGATAAGCTGGATAATCTGGACGACCCTTTGAGTTATACCAATTCTGATGGAGTTTTGATTAAATATACCGATCAGATGCATAACAATGACTGGACTGCATACATGGGGGTCCACCTGGTTTATAAGCTTATTTACGGAAATAAGGAATGGGAATTGAGTACCCCGCGAAATCATATACTCGACTGGGGAATCTGGAATAAAACGAGAAAGCAATAATCCGAAGTTTTTTTTAGCTTATTTTGCACTGAAAAAATCGGCAAGGAATAGTTTAAACGATTTGAAATGTTATTTAAAGATAAACTGATCTTAGACAAAATACCCAGGCATGTAGCCATCATCATGGATGGAAACGGACGTTGGGCAGCTCAATTTGGAAATGAGCGGACCTTTGGCCACGAACACGGCGTTGAAGCCGTTCGTTCGGTGGTTGAAGGCGCCAGCGAAGTTGGAGTTGGCTACCTGACCCTGTATGCTTTTTCGACCGAAAACTGGGCACGTCCCAAAGAGGAAGTTGATGCCTTGATGGGCCTTTTGGTCCAGTCTATTTCAGAAGAGACGGATGAACTTCTTAAAAGTAATGTACGTCTTCGGGTTATCGGTGATGTAAAAAGCCTTCCGCAGAATGTCCAGGAAAAATTAACATGGTCAATTGATAAACTTAATGCCTGTTCAGGATTAACTTTGGTTCTGGCCCTGAGTTACAGCTCGAAATGGGAAATTGTGGAAGCAGTTAAACGAATCGCCGAGCAGGTCAAATCAGGAGAAGTTGATCCGTCGGAAATTGATTATGACTTGATGAATCGTTTTTTAAATACTTCGGATATGCCCGATCCGGAATTGCTCATCCGTACCAGTGGCGAGTGCCGGATCAGTAATTTTTTATTGTGGCAGATTGCCTACAGTGAATTATATTTTACACCTAAATTGTGGCCCGATTTTAGGAAAGAAGATTTATTTGAGGCCATTTATGACTTTCAAAACAGAGAACGAAGGTTTGGAAAAACGAGTCAACAATTAGAAAGCTAATTCAATAATTAATCGAATGCAAAAAATAAAACTGTTTATTGTTCTGCTGTTAATCAGCGCAAAAGTTTTTTCACAGGAAGCTGAAAGCGACAGCACGAATTTTTCCATCTATTATTCGAGCCCAAAGGAATATGTCATTGCCGGATTGGAAGTTCAGGGAATACGTTATCTGGATAAACAGGTATTGTTGCAGATTTCAGGACTAACTATTGGAGATAAAATCATGGTTCCTGGCGATGCCATCACCAATTCGATCAAAAAACTCTGGAATCACGGTTTGTTTTCGGATGTTAAAATAACTGCAGATAAGATTTCGGGCGACAACATTTGGCTTCGAATCAATTTGCAGGAGCGTCCAAGGTTAGCGGAAGTGAATTTCAGTGGTGTCTCGAAATCTGAAAAAGACGATATAACCAAAAAAGTCTTACTGTTAAAAGGTAGTCAGGTCACCGATAGTCAGGTGTCATCGGCAAAAAGGGCGATTAAAAATCTGTTTCTGGATAAGGGATTTTTAAATACGGAGGTCAATATAATACAACGCGATGATACTTCGCAGGTCAACAGTGTAATTCTTGATATCAATGTGGATAAAAAGGAGAAGGTAAAAATCAGTGAGGTAGTTTTTCATGGCAATAAAAATCTTAAAGCTGGCATGCTTGAAGGTTCAATGAAAAAAACCAAGGCTAAAAAATTGAGAAACTTTTTTAGTTCGAAGAAATTTCTACAGGAAAAATATACAGAAGATAAAATTAATGTGATTAAAAAATACAATGAAAAAGGTTACCGCGATGCCAACATTGTCAAAGATTCGACCACAAAACTAGAAAACAACCGCATTCGATTGGACATTTGGGTCAATGAAGGGGATAAATATTATTTCAGGAATATCAAATGGGTTGGGAATACGGTATATCCGGGCGAATACCTGAATAATGTGCTGGGTATCAAAAAAGGCGATGTATTTGATCAGAAACTCCTCGACAAACGGACAACTGAGGATGAGGATGCTGTGAGCAGTTTATACCTCGATCATGGGTATCTTTTCTTTAATCTTTCACCAATCGAAACAAAAATCGAAGCAGACTCCATCGACTTCGAAATGCGTATTCAGGAAGGGCGTCAGGCAACCATCGATAAAATCATTATCTCGGGAAATACAAAAACGAACGAGCATGTTGCACGTCGTGAACTCCGGACTTTACCTGGCGATTTGTTCAGTAAGGCTGATATTATTCGTACGGTCAGGGAATTATCTCAGTTGGGACACTTTGATCCGGAGGCGATTAATCCTGATGTGAGGCCTCATCCTGAAAATGGAACAGTGGACATCAATTACCAGCTTGTTGAAAAAGCCAATGACCAGATCGAACTTTCAGGAGGTTGGGGCGCCAATATGTTTGTGGGTACAATTGGTTTAAAGTTTTCCAATTTCTCGGTACGAAATATTTTCAACAAAGAAGCATGGAGGCCTTTACCCACAGGCGATGGCCAGGCATTAAGCCTGAGGGCACAAACGAGTGGTAAATTTTATAAATCATATAGTTTTACCTTTACCGAACCTTGGTTTGGTGGAAAAAAACCTAATTCGTTTACCTTATCTTTTTCACATTCCAAAGTAAATTATTCAGCCAACAACTCATATAGCAGTTACAATGATCCGTATAGTTCTGGCGGTTACGGTGGTTATGGTGGCAGCAGTTATGGAGGTTATGGTGGTGGTTATTCACCTTACGGTTCCGGATATTCGCCTTATGGTTATGGATATGGCTATGGTAGCGGGTACGATTTAGGTACGAACTATACATACACTTCCGCTTCGGATGCAAATGATCAAATACAGATAACTACTGCAGCAGCAATTGGATATGGATACCGTTTAAAATGGCCTGATGATTTTTTTACGATTTATCACGAACTTTCATTTCAGCACTATAACCTGCAAAATATGGCGGGCTATTATTATTTCCTGAATGATGGGACTTCAAACGGAAATGGTGGGTTCAACAACTTCAGCTTTAAAACTGCTTTCGGACGGAATTCACTGGATAATCCGTTATATACACGTCGCGGTTCCAATTTCACCCTGTCACTTCAGCTGACTCCTCCCTATTCTTTAATCAATGGCGTTGATTACGACCCAAAGAGTAATCCAACTCTTACCAACCAAGATCGCTACAAATGGATTGAGTACCACAAATGGATGTTTAAGGGTGACTGGTATTCGCCGCTTTCTAAAAACACGAATTTGGTTTTACACACCAAATTTGAATACGGATTTCTGGGATACTACAACAAATACCGTCAGTCGCCATTCGAAGGATTCCGTGTCGGTGGTTCGGGTATGTCGGGGTATAATCTCTACGGAAGTGATATCGTTTCATTACGTGGTTATAAGGATTACAGTCTGAGTACCGGTTACGGATCTAATTTATACAATAAACTTTCGATGGAACTCCGGTACCCGGTTATTTTGAAACCATCATCAACCATTTATGTACTTGGATTCCTTGAGGCAGGTAACGCATGGAATAATTTTCAGGATTACAACCCGTTCAAACTTCACCGTTCGGCTGGCGCCGGAGTCCGGATCTTTCTGCCCATGTTTGGTTTGATGGGAATCGACTGGGGATATGGATTTGATAAGGTTCCCGGCCAAACCGATGCAGCCGGAAGTCAGTTCCATTTCGTGATTGGGCAACAGTTTTAATCAAACATGTTTTGGTCTGGTATTTGCTAAAACCTCTAAAGAAACCATTTAATACACGACACCATGAGGAAACTATTAATTATCACGGGGATATTGTTACTTGCTGTTGCAAGCGCTTTTGCACAAAAATTCGCATTCGTTGATACGGAGTATATTTTGGAAAACATCCCTGCCTATAAAGCGGCACAGGAACAATTGGATCAGTTATCGGGTCAGTATCAGAAAGAACTTGAATCGATGCATGCCGAAACAGAACAGATGTACAAAGACTTTCAGGCCGAAAGTGTTTTGCTTTCGGATGAAATGAAGCGTAAACGTGAAGATGTGATCATTTCGAAAGAGAAGGAATACAAGGAATTGCAGCGTAAATACTTTGGTCGCGACGGCGATTTGTTTAAAAAGCGTCAGGGTTTGGTTAAACCGATCCAGGATGATATTTTTAATGCCATTCAGGATATTTCCACCGAAGGAAATTATGCGATCATTTTCGATAAAGCGAATGGCATTACGTTAATCTATACTAATCCGAAATTTGATCTTTCGGATCAGGTTTTGGTTAAACTTGGTTATAAAAATTAAAATTTTAAATTTGTCAAAAAAATAAATTAAATCCAGAAAAGTATGAAAAGTGTTTTAAAAATTTGTGTTTTAGGAATACTGATGTTTACAGCAGGATTTGCCAATGCTCAGACTCCTAAATTTGGTCATGTTGATTTGCAGGCACTTATTGGGATTATGCCTGAGAGAGCAGCTGCCGAAAAACAATTTACTGCATATCAAAAGGAACTTGAAGATGCACTCGCCCTTATGCAGAAAGAGTTTCAGACAAAATACATGGAATATGCCGCCAAACGGGATTCTTTAACTGAAACAGTTCGGAAAATGAAGGAAGATGACCTGAATGCTATGAACGAACGTGTTCAGACTTATCAATCAAGTGCTCAACAGCAACTTCAGGCTAAACAAGGTGACTTGTTAAAACCTGTTTTTGAAAAAGCTGATAAAGCAGTAAAAGAAGTTGGCGCTGAAAAAGGATTAATCTATGTGTTTGATTTGAGTTCGCGGGTAATCCTGTACAATTCGAAAGAAAGTGTTGATATTCTACCATTTGTTAAAACCAAATTAGGAATTAAGTAGATTTCCGCAATAAAATATTTAAAAAAGCCATCTTTGTTAAGGTGGCTTTTTTAATTTTGTTCAAACTCAAATTCAAATGGCTTCAAAATTTCAACCTATCGGAGTTTTCGATTCCGGCTATGGTGGCTTAACCATCCTGAAAGAATTCCTGAACGACCTGCCCGGATACGATTTTATTTACCTGGGCGATAATGCCCGCGCTCCTTATGGCCCACGGTCGTTTGAAGTGGTTTATGAATACACCCTTCAGGCGGTGAAGAAACTCTTCGAAATGGGCTGCCCGTTGGTAATATTGGCATGCAATACGGCATCGGCCAAAGCTTTGCGAAACATTCAGCAAAACGACTTGCCAAAAATTGATCCGGAAAGAAGGGTGTTGGGAGTCATCCGCCCTGCCGTTGAGTCGATTGGTGATTATACCCGAAATGGTCACGTTGGAATCCTCGGTACTGCAGGAACTGTACTTTCCAATTCCTACCCGATTGAACTGGAGAAGTGGGCAGGGGGCATGGTCATTCAAACCACCCAGGAAGCCTGTCCAATTTGGGTTCCCTTGGTTGAAAACAATGAGATCGATTCGCCCGGAACTGAATATTTTGTGGCTAAAAACATCCGGAATCTGTTAACGGCCGATCCGGAGATTGATTCCATTATACTCGGATGCACACATTATCCTTTGTTATTACCAGTCATCCGGAAATTTGTACCAGAGGGTATTCAATTGCTTGAACAGGGAAAAGTTGTGAGCTCCAAATTGGTAGAATATCTAAGTAACCATCCTGAAATGGATGATCGGTGTTCGAAATCAGGTCAAGTCAACTACTATACTACCGAAAATGAAGAGATTTTCGAAAAGAATGCCGCTACGTTTATCGGTCGGGCAATAAAAAGTGAGAAGATCATTCTAAAATAGAAGATCAGTTTACCAAAGTTTCTCCGGATAAATTCCCTGATCGGTCAATTTCTGAATCTGCTCAATAACGAATGGTTTATCTTCTTTATAAGTAACTCCAAACCAAGGTGAGTCCGCAGTCAGTACTTCGACGCTAATCTGTCCTTCCTGAATCATTTCAAAAACTACAAACGGAATATAAAATTCAGATTTAGGCTGGTTAATATGATCTTTTAAAAAATCAATAAATTGGGTTTCAATGTTTTTGAAAATTGAGGAGTGAAATCCCCAGAAATTCATTGAAGCGGACTCATTTCCGGTCAATTCAACTTCCTGGTTTTCATGCTCACACAAAATCCGGATGCCTTCCTTTCTTATTTTATGAGTTTCTGTAATCTTGGTCAATTGGTTAGTGTCGTTAGTCACACAAATTCCTCTCGAAACGCTTCCGAATTCAGATAAGGTGTTGTTCAACTCATATCCAATCATGGCATATTTATCGGGCATAACCGAGCCAGTTAAATATTCGGCAATTACTTTATACGCCTGAGCGCCATAAAAATCATCGGCATTAATGGCGGCAAAAGGCTCGTTAATCACCTCTTTTGCCATTAATACCGCATGGCCGGTACCCCAGGGCTTTTCGCGACCTTCAGGTAGTTCAAAGCCTTCCGGGAGTTTATTGATTTCCTGATATACATATTCTATTTCGATTCTTCCCGCAAGTTTTGATTCAAAGCGGGCTTTAAATTCTTCAGCAAAACTTTCCCGAATAACAAAAACTACTTTGCCAAAACCGGCACGGATCGCATCAAAAACTGAATATTCCAGGATTGTTTCTCCATTTGGGCCAACAGGTTCAATTTGCTTAAGGCCACCGTATCGGCTGCCCATTCCTGCAGCCAAGATTAAAAGTGTTGGTTTCATGAATTGTATTTTACTTCGTTATTTTCAAGATGAATTTATGCAAAATTACTCTTTTATCTTGAATTCACTCCGGATTTACTTTGTTCGGATGTACGATAAAATTCCCTTTTTAGTGTTTTTTCGTGATTTCGTGCCTTGGTAGCTAAAAAAAACTTGACACGAAGAAGAACTGTGATTGGATTTTTTATCCCGTCAGGGATTCAAGGTCGGTAAAAATCATTAATAGGGCAATGTTTCGTCCCGTACGGGACGAAAGAATCATATCCCCCCATTCTCTCTACCGACCGATTGTGCCTAACGGCACAGTTTTGCCCTAAGAACAATATCCTGAACCTTTCATTAAGGGAATTTTGTCGTACACCCCTTTGTTCAAACTGTAAATTTCGGAGCAGACAGTCATCAACCTAAACAGTGAAGGATGCCTTCCAGACATCCTTCACTGCTTAGGTTGAATATATTCTAAACCTTATTGCTTCTTTTTTTGTGAGATTCAGAAAACTGTTTTTTCTTTTTACGCTTTTTTTGTTTTAGGGAATTTCTGCTTAATGATAATGGAAAGTCCGATAAAAGCAATAATCAGGATAATTGGTAAAACCGACATATTGCGTAAAGTAATTTGTGGTCCGGCAGTTTCGATCGATTTTCCCATAATTGGCAACACCATTGAAGTAGCAACAAAACCCGCTCCTCCCAAAATTGACATTCCCAGTGCGCCGCTCTTTGGCACATATTCCGATGCTACTCCTATCATGGTAGGCCAGAAATAACAAACTCCAACCGCAAATACTGCGGCCGATAATAAGGTCATGGTTGCACCATTGGAAATACTTAACAACCACAACCCAAGGGTTGATATGACTGCCGATCCCAGTAATACTCCTGTCGGATTTAAACGGTGTATCAAACCACCTGCAAAATAACGCCCAATGGCCATAATTCCGGTTACAACAACAAGTATGATCATTGGATTAATTCCGTTAGTTTCTAATAGCGCATTAATCCACTGAGTTGTTCCAAGCTCTGTTGAAGCGGTTAACAACATACAAAACAGCACCAATGGAAATAACAGGCTGATTTTATTGATTGCACGACCCTCAATAATGACTAAAATTACAATTACCCCGATAGCGATATAAGGATAAATACTGTCGAAATTCAAACTCAATGAAGGTACAGATGCAACCAGGATCATTAATATTACTGTTGCTATTATTGTAAATGGAGCGCCAACATTTCGCATCATTTCTTTATAGCTTACACCACTTGACACACGTTCTGTTTCCGGAATTTTCTGTCCAAAAAACAAAAAACCATAAATTGCCAAAGGAATAAATAGCAGGCTTACCAATATCTCCCAGCGCAGGTTGAGTGTATCCATTACCAGCCAAGCCAATACACCTCCAATTACAATTCCGCCCGGGAACCAAACATGAAACCGGTTAAGCATTTTTGTTTTGTTATTGGGAAACAAGGTGGCAATAAGCGGATTACATGCAGCTTCTACACTTCCATTCCCGAAACCAATAAAAACATTAGCGATAAATAACGAAGTCATGTCTTTGGCTAAAAGCAACAGTATAATTCCAATAAAGTGCATTCCGAAAGCCATCCTGACAATTGTTTTGGTTTTTACAAGGTCAATTATAAATCCGCCAGCAAACATGGCAACAGCAAAACCCCAAAAAGCAGGGCTAAAAGCGCGTCCAATTTCCTCTTTGGATAATCCATAATCGGTAGAAAAAACTCCTTCAATTTTTGCCCTGATTGCAAAGGTAATTGCCGTAACTAACAAGGCCAGGCAGCTTGCAATAAAAAGTCTTTTTTGATTTACATTTTCCATAAGCTACATTTTACGTTTGTTAATAGTTTAGAAGTATTTGAATCTTTCATTAAAGTTGAATGTATGAACCTTCACATTTATACATTATAGAGGATAAATTAAAAGGATTGGAAATAATTATTCGATGAGTTCATTAATTATATTAGGTTATGTAGTTGGTTATAAATTTAGAAAAATCAGAATAGAAAATATCACTGAGGAAGTAATTTAATTTTTCTGAAGAACTTTATCCGAACTTAAAAGATTTTTTATTCAATGCAGCTATATTAAACAACTATAGCCCGATTAGAATCGGGCTTAGTATATGGATAATATGTTTGTTTAAAAACTTCTAAAAACCGGAATGGTTTTCGAAAATACCTGGGTTGAACATGAACAATTAAGGAACAAGTATTAATCGAAGACAAAAACCGGACGAACAACATTATTTTTTAAGAACAATTGAACAATTAAGGAACAAGTATGAATCATTAAAACATTATAGGAACAAGATTGCGAACACGATTATATTTTATACTTACGAATACTTCATTTTGCGAAGGATTGCCTGTGCTTTCTGCTGGTAGAACCCTTCATTTTTAGCTATTTTCTTAAATTGCTGGTATGCTTTTTTGTTTTCATTGGTTTGCAGGTAACACAATCCGATATACCATTCGGCCTGTTGAGTGAAAAGGTTGTCTTTGTCAACAATTACAGTTTCATATTCCCTGATGGCATTCTGGTATCTGCCTGTTTCCTGAAGCGCAGCGCCGGCATAGAAATGCCCGACCATATTGTTTTTATTTCTGGATATGACATCATTCAGGAGGTTTAATGCAGTTTCATATTCCTGATTGTCAAATTTTTGCATGGCTATCGACAGCGTCTGGTCAGTGGTCATGCTAACCGACCTGGATATGCCTGAAGTTTGATAGGTGGTGTGAAAATCCTGGTACAGTTCAGCTTCTGACGATTGCCTGGACAAGAGTCCGGTGATTCCCATCAGCAAGATCAGTGATGCAGCCACGGAGGATAAAATAATTTTTCGGGCAGTAAATTTTCCGGCGAACGATCGTTCTGTTTGTTTTTCGGAGGCAATTTCACCGGCAATGGCTTGAAGTTTGCCTCTCAGACGCATGACATCGGTTTCTTTGAGCGCCAGGTCTATCTCCCTGATTAATCCGACTTCAGCCACAAGGTCTTTATTTATAGATAATCCGGCTTCAAAAGATGTCATTTCTTCTTCGGAAAGCTTATTGTATAGATAGCCTTCAATATCTTCTGCCCGGGCAGTGGAATGGGACTCAGATTTCATGATTACTTTCAATGAAGCCCTCAGTTCCATGATGTCATTTTCAGAGCCGGCCAGGTCAATTTCCCGGATCAACTGTACATCGTTGGCCAGATTGGTGTTCAGCGTGATTTCTTCTTCAAATAGGGCCCTCTGTCGAGGATCCATCCGGTTGTGAATATAATTGTCGATTTCTTCAGCCGAATACAGGTGTGTAGGCATGCTTTGGGCAATCTGCTTTAAATTGGCCCTGATATCGAAGATGTCATTTTCTTCCATAGCACTCTGAATATCAGTAAAAAGATCTTCTTCGAAGGAGGTAAAAGAGACTTCATCGCTGACAGAACCTGAATCAAATTGTTCTTTGTAGAATTGATGAATATTTTCCTTTCCGGCAATGGAATGCTGGTATAGGTGAATTCTAGGGAACGAATGCCCGAAATTGAGAATGTCTTTTGAATTGACCTGACGGTCCAGGTTTTGGTAAGATGATAATTCTTCGGATAACCCGAAACTGAACGAATCTAAAACGCAATTTTCTTCTGTATCAGTCTGGTTTTGAATCATACGGGCCAGGTTTTCGCGAAGGCTGATTAGGTCATGCTCTCCAAGTGCCTGTTCCACATCCAGATGAAGCTTTAGTTCATCGGCCAGTTCGGAATCGGATTCCAGTTGGCTTTTGAATTCACTTAACTCAGGTTGTGACAACTCCGCGTCAAGGTACTTCTCTGTTTGTTCAAAATATTCTGATTTGCGTATCATTTTACTGTGTATTAATGTATTACAAAACCATTTCTGG
>JAUXUF010000074.1 GCA_030684645.1 Bacteroidota bacterium
CAATCCACAAAATCCGGATCAGTACCTGTTGAATGGAGCCTGGAAAGATATCCTGAAGGTTGAGGAGAAAATCAGGATCAAAGGTGGAGATTCCATCATTCGTATGAACCGGTTTACCCACCGGGGGCCCATCATTTCAGAGCTGAAGAAAGTGAAAGGTAAAGTTCTGTCGATGAGATGGCTGGGCAATGAGGACAGTAACGAGATACGATCGGTTTACCTGCTGAACAGGGCGTCAAACTGGACTGATTTCAGGAATGCACTAAGAACCTTTATTTCTGTTAATCAAAATGCGGTTTACGCCGATGTCCGCGGAAATATTGGATTGCAGTCAACTATCGGGATTCCGGTCCGTGAAGGTGACCGGACACTGGTGTACCCCGGCGATACAACCCGTTATGACTGGAAAGGTCTCGTTCCATTTGAAGAACTACCATTCACATACAACCCTGAATGCGGATATGTTGCCTCGGCCAACTGCAAAACCGCACCGGCTGATTACCCTTATTATATCAGCGATTGGTATATTTTGCCTTACCGTATGGACCGGATCGTGGAGATGCTGAAGGAGAAAGAAAAATTATCAACCGAAGATTTTGAGAGGATGCAGGGCGATCAGAAATCGAAAATGGCTGAGAAATTCACCCGATATTTCATTTCTCACCTGACTGCTAAAAGCGGATTATCACAGCCGGAAAAGTCGGTTTTCGAGTTGATGGGAAAATGGGATTTCACGATGCTGAAAGAACGTCCTGAAGCCCTGATCTTTGAAAAATGGTATTACCTCACCGGCGTAAATCTGGTTAAAGATCAGATGGATTCTCTGCTATTTACCCAATTCGTGGGTCAGAAAACATTTTTCGAGAACTTTATGGAAAATATGCTGATTGCTCCCAGTGATGCCTGGGCCGACGACATCAACACCAAAGAAGTGACAGAGTCTTTCGGGGATATTATCGGGCTTTCCTTTCAGCAAACAATTAAGGAACTCACTTCAGAGTTTGGCGGTGAACCTGCAAGTTGGAAATGGGGAACTTTCCACACCTTCACACTGGCGCATCCTTTGTCGAAAGTCAAGATCCTGGACCGGGTATTCAACCTGAACAGGGGGCCTTTCCCTGTAGGAGGAAGTTTCCATACAGTCGGACCATACGAATATCCGTTGAATAAGTATTCTGAAGTCAATCACGGCGCTTCGGAGCGGCATATCTTCGATACGGGCAACTGGGACCGGTCGCTAACCGTAATCCCTACGGGAACTTCAGGTATTCCGGCCAGCAAACACTATTGCGATCAGACGGAATCGTATGTGACCAATAAATATCACTCGGATTATATCACCCGAGCAAAGGTTGAAGGAGAAATGCTTTACAGGATGAAATTTATAAGATAACTAGCGGTTCGTCTTTTACACTTAAAAAAATCCTGAATCAACTGTCTCAGGATTGGAAGACAAAAAGGATGTAATGACTACCCAAGCTACCTTTGATATTTAAATGAAAGGTAAGATTGTCCTTTTCATGATAAATAGTTTTTGATTGTTTTCCTACTCTTTTAAAGGATTTTCGGATTGTTCCTAAACTCAAATATTTTCAGAAAAGTAAAGCAAGGTTAGGTTGATGGCTGTGAGATAAAATGATTTTTGAAAAATATGTGCCTAAACCTTTGTGATTTGCTATCTGGATAAATGCACCCGATAAAGAGAACTTACCGGGTACACTGGGATGGAAATATGGAATATGAGAAGGTCCCTTTTTAATTCCTCATCGACACTTCATTCGCAATGAGCTTTGGTAAACACAACCCAGGGTTCTTCAGTCAAATAAGTAACTGATACCATTAAATGGCTACCCTTGTCGCCTATGACGTTGAAATGGTCTTTGTAGATTTTTACGTTAGAAGCATCATACTTAGTAATTTCATTATATTTAAACAATTCCCCACTAATTTGACCCTTAAAAGTTCCATGAAAAGTCATATTCATAAATAGCAGAGCCCCATTTTCAAATTGCATGGTACAATGCACATCAACATCTCCGACGAGATAATCGATTTGCTTATCACCACACCAGAAATCAAATCCGATATTTTCACTTGTCCAACGATGTGCTGTTTGATCCTTTTTAGGTTCTGATTTTCCCTGGGCAGAAACATTTTCAATTGCAGCGCTTCCCAAAATAATCAGGAATGCCACCAAACTAAAATAAATTGTCTTTTTCATGATAAATAGTTTTATTTATTTTCCTACTCTGTTAAAGGATTTTCGGATTCCTCCCTGAACCAGGCACTTGGAGCCTATTTGATACTTTTGGGTTATGTTGTCCCATATCATACAAAGTAGCTGTTTGTTCTTTAGCATAGATTTTCATCCTGCCGATTCCTGATTATTGCCTTACATATTTTTCAATCCATGCCCAATCTTTATCCATTTGACCTTTATCATCAACAGGATAATTCACGATAAGAGTATCATTTTTCATCTCCATTTTCATTTTAATCGTTGTACCTTCCCAAGGTTTGTAAAAAAGAATACTTACCTTTTCTTCATACTTGTTCCCATCCAGTTTGTATGTTCCAAGACCAAACCAATCGGTAACAGTTGTATCAGCTTTAATACGACTACGACCTACGCACATGAAATGATTTCCTGACCAAATTTTAGTCACATCTATATCGGATTTACCAGGGAAATCAATAACAACGGACAGGCCTCTTATTGTTCGATACTCAACAAGTTTCCATGTACCTTCTATTTTCGAACTTTTCGGTTGGGAGCAACCGCCAATAGTTAATGCAATCATTAAGCAATAAATGAGATTTAATTTCATGACAATGAGATTTTAAGAATTTAATTAATAAATGATTAACTCTCGAAATGCCAGGCGTTCAGAGAGATGAAAAATCTTAAAACAGAGATGAAAATTATGCAAACGAGTGTGCAAATTCTTTCACTGAAGTTAATTCAACAGGGAACTTGCTCAGGATTTCTTTCATGTCGATGCGATCGCCATTTGCCACACACAACATCAATCCGGAAAAGGATTTCTGCATAGGGTCTTCGGCTCCATCAAGCTGTGACTGAAGCGCTTCGATAGGCATCTGTCCCACCTCAATTTTCTTGTCAAGAGCTTCTTCAAAAATTTTCACCGCATCCAGTTGAGAAAGATTCTGAGGTCCTCCAAGTTCAAGGACTGCGTTCTTTGCAGCCGGATTTGAAATACTCTCAACAGCAAATTTTGCAACATCCTTATAGGAAATATAGGCTAAAGGATTTGCTCCGGGTCCACAGGTGTTTACTTTTTCGTTGGGGGCATCAAATCCAACTGCGGCTGAAAGCCAGAGTTCCATAAAACAACCCGGACGTAAAATGGTATAAGTCAAACGACTGTTTTGCAGGTGCTTTTCAACCTTCCGTTTGGCATTGCGCAATGGAAAATCCAAATCCAGGTTTTTGGAGAAGGAAGTATAAATGAAATGACCAACACCAGCCGATTTGGAAGAATCAATCAGGTTGATCATTCCATCTTCATCCACTGACTGAATATCGTTTTCTCCTGGGTTATAAGAAAATGGCATGGATGAAACGCTGGTGATAACTGTTTTTATTCCCTGAAGCGCCTGAGAAAGAGTCTCCTTGTCTCTAAGATCACCCTGAACAAGCTGAACGCCAATTTTAACAAGTTCCCCGGTTTTTACCGGGTCAGCGGTTGCTCTGACCAGCGCTTTTACGGATAGGTTCTTTGCCCTGAGTAACCGGCAAATTTCACTGCCTAATAATCCTGTAGCTCCTGCTACCAATACAGATGATGTTTCCATTTTGAATGTTATTAAGTTTGTAAAATGATATTGATAAAATCAGATGATTTCTACCTTTTTTTTGACATAACAATGCCATACTCATTATTTGAGTACTTTGGGAATTGTCTGAAATTTCCCTTTAAAAACTAATTGTTTGAGAAATCTAAAGCGTTATGAAGCTTACTATCTATAATTATTTATCAAAACTCAATTATTGGTTCACGCCCAATTGTTCCATTAAAGCCGCCTGATCTGCCTATCATCCAATGATCAACAATAATTCCCTTATCCATGATATACCCAATAGCAAACGGAAAATCGACCATTTTATAAGTAGCAGGAATTCCGTTCATTTCACCCTCGTGTTTTCCCCTTAGCCGGGCTAAAACGATAACACGGTTTCCCTCGGCAGTTACTTCATCTGCCAATAATTCATAATTGGGAAAAATGGTGTCAAAAAATATAATATGATTTTTGAGTTCATCATCGTTCATATACCGGTCAATTAACTCCCCGGTCTTTTTTACTCCGCTTATTGCATTAAAATATTCCAGAACGAATTGTTTATTCTTTTGAAGAGCGTCCATGATTTTTTATTGTAAAGATATGATTAAATGACTCTTATGTGTTAGCCTCTTTGTACAAAAAATTTGATCCTACGTTCCATTATCAGGATTATCTTTTTTAAGAAATGACGGATTAATACCAAACTGATCGTGAAATGCACGGGTAAAATGGCTATGACTTGCAAATCCCACTTTTAGCACGACTTCTCCAACATTCAATTCGGTATTCTGAAGATATTCCTTTGCCTTCTGTAACCGAACAAATTGAATGTATTGTGCTGGTGGTTTATGAGTTAAAGCAGTCAGTTTTCGATATAATTGTGTTCTGCTAAGCGCCATGCCTTTACATAAACAATCAGGATCAAAACCTTCCCGTTCAAGGTTAGACATGATAAGCGCATTTATTTTTTGAAGAAAAACTCCATCAGCATGGTTTTTAAATGCTGCGGCTCTTTCAAGATTTTCCGGATTTGCAAAATGTGAACGAAGTTTCTTACTTATTTGTGCATAATATGCCGGAATGCCATGATGATCTATTTTTGATATATTATTATTGATTTCCTGTATCTCAGGTTTATTGTACGAAACATACAGTTGATAAAGTGTTTCATTATGTGTGTGAGAAGTTACTTTAACGTTATTCGTTAAATGAGCCGTGATTTCAGTGATCCTGGACAGATTAGCTCCATCATTTTTAATCCCGATTTCTAAATAGGTTTCATCATCTACAATAACCTCATTTAGATTCATTTCAACACTATATGTTTGGGGAGTAAAAGCAATTATATTACATAAAAGTTGCGTGACATCGTGAATGACTATTTCAGGATGATACTCCACGATCAATTCAGTAATCTCCGGCTTAAATATTAAACTTACCTGGTTCGATTTGGCATAGGGTTGGATGGCATCTACCACACCTTTAAACAAAGGAATTATATTTGAACGGGTCAGGAATTTCATGAAGTTTTCTAATTTTTAAAGTATACTAAAATAGGCCGGACTGCTAAATCCGACCTCATTGGAAACTTCGGAAGCTGTTACAGACTCTTGCCGGAGCATTTCCATAGCACGTTCCAACCGCACTTCACGGATAAACTGGTTAATAGTTTTCCTGGAAATGAAATGCAACTTCCGGTTTAAGTTGAACCGACTCATACCGGTTTCACGGGCTAATTCTTTTACCCCAAAATTCTCATTTTCCAGGTTTGCGCGAATAATTTCGGTTAGCTTCCTGGTAAATGCATGATCTATGGAAGATTGATCGTTCATGCATGAATTTTATTTTAAACAAGATCATTCTAAATTTACTGAAATTGAACGAAAATTCAACATACAAAAAAAAAAGGATTCCATCCCTCTGTCTTTTCTTTGACCGAAATGTTGAAAATACAAGTTATACTACCATTTTATTCAATTTCCAGAGATTGTCTTCTATACTGGAACGCACCGAATTGGCTTTCGGATCGTTGATAAATTCTTCCTTTTACAGATCACCGTTAAGTTTCAGGCCTAAAATCATTGCGATATTCCCCATGTAATCAATGGTCGAGTTACTTTGCACATCAACCCGTTTTTTATCCGGCATGCATCATTGTGCGATATTTCCATAGAAGTTTAGTTTTAGTTTGATATATTTAAAAACCTAAACTTTGAACCATGATAACCAACGAAGAACTCTACCGCCAGCGCCTCAGCCGTTACCTCACCGCCATGCGCAACGAAAAACCCGACTGCATTCCGATCCGCCCTTTTGTCGCCGAATTCACAGCCAAATATGCCGGAATGACTTGTCAGGATGTAGTGCACGATTATAACCGAGCTTTTATTGCTGCCCGGAAATGTGCTGCCGGATTTGACTGGGACGCTGTAGTTTCGAACATGGTTTATGTGTGGACCGGCCTCACGCAGGCCATCGGGTTAACCTATTACGGAGTTCCGGGCATTGATGTACCTGAAAACAACGGTTTTCAGTACCGCGAACCGGCTGAAGACAAGTCATTTATGAAAGAAGATGAATACGACGAACTGATTGATGATCCGACAGCTTTTTTGTACAATAAATGGTTGCCAAGGGTTTCGGCTGATATCAGTCCGATGGGAACCCCCACCACCTACCGAAACAACCTCGCTTTGGTAAAAGGCGGAATGGCGATGCTCAATTATTTCAATGCTTTCGGCACCCAAAACAACCTGCTCCGTACCGAAAGTGGCACCGTTTCAGCCATTGCCGGTATTTTTAAGGCTCCGTTTGATATTCTGGGCGACAAACTTCGAGGTTACCTGGGGCTGACCATGGACATGATGACCCAGCCCGGTAAAGTTCTGAAAGCCTGCGAAGCCCTGATGCCTCATTTATACAACGTTGCCCTCACTTCGGCCGATCAGAACAAACAGGTGCCAATTGGTTACTGGATGCACCGCGGCTGTATCCCTTTTGTTTCCAAAGGTGAGTTCGAATCGCATTACTGGTTTACTGTCAGGCCAATTATTGAAGAGTTATGGAAAAACGGGCACCAGACTTTGTTTTATGCTGAAGGAAACTGGAACCATCATCTCGAAAATTTTGCCGAATTGCCTGAAAAAAGCATTGTCTATCATGTTGACAGCGGCGATATTTTCAAAACACACCAAATCATCGGGCATAAATTCTGCCTCAGTGGTGGAATCCCAAATACCTTGCTTTCGTACGGAACTCCTGATGAAATCCGTGCCCGCTGCAAAAAGGTGATCGACGAAGTAGCCCGCGACGGCGGTTATATTATGGACGCCAGCGCGATTATCCAGAACGATGCCACCATTGAAAACATGCATATCCTGACCGATTTTACCCGCGAATACGGTGTTTATTCCGGAGGATCGGCTCCTTTACTGGATGTAAATTCCCAAAATATTCCGGTTCCCGGTACAACTTTCAGTCCAAACTACGGTATGGCGAAACACGTGAATTCAAAAGTAAAACCCGGTTTGTGCATTCCCTGGGTAGAAAAAGAAAAGGAAATTCCTTCAATCAGTGGCGATCAGAAGCTTGTTCAGCAAATATGGGAAGATGTTGATTCGTTCGGAAACATGTTCATCTGGCAATGTTTGCTGTCGTTTTAGAATCATTATTAAATCTCCTATCAGTTCGCTGAAAAGAAACGGCAAAGGATAATGTTATTTTAATCAGAATTATGAAATCCATTATCTTTTTTTATTCAGGCAATGGATTAAAATGTTTATTTTTAGAGTTATAACCAAATTCGATTGCCATGAAAACCAATCTCCTTTTCGTCCTCCTGATCTTCATATACTCACTAACTTCTGCGCAGGACATCAAGGAAATAGTTCGGAAGTCGGACGAAAAATTCCGGGGATCGTCAAGTACCGGCAGCTTTTCGATGACCATTGAACGACCGACCTGGTCGCGCACCATTTCGATGAAAAGCTGGTCGTTGGGAACCGAATATTCGCTGATTTATGTAACTGCCCCAGCCAAAGAAAAAGGTCAGGTTTTCCTGAAACGGAAAAGCGAAATGTGGAACTGGGTGCCATCCATTGAACGGATGATCAAAATTCCACCCTCCATGATGATGCAATCATGGATGGGTTCCGACTTTACAAACGACGACCTGGTGCGGGAATCTTCAATCGTGAAAGATTATACACATAAACTGCTTGGCGAAGAAACCATCGATGTATATCCTTGCTACAAGGTTGAGCTCATTCCGCTCGAAAATGCCCCGGTAGTTTGGGGAAAAGTGCTGATGTGGGTCAGCAAAAAAGACTATTTGTGGTTAAAAGCTGAGTTTTACGACGAAGACGGAATCCTGGTCAGCACCGAAATTTTGAGCGATGTCAAAAAGATGGACGACCGCATCATTCCCTGCCGCATGGAAATGATTCCGTCCGACAAAAAAGGTCAGAAAACCATTATGATTTTCGAAAACACTGACTTTGACGTTCCGCTAAAAGAAGATTTTTTCTCGATTCAGAACATGAAGAAGATAAAATAGATTGAAGGACTGAAGGACTGAATTACTAAAACATATAGGATGGAAAATTTTGACAAAATTGCTTATCGGGAAGAGTTAAAAGCCAGGTTAAGGCGATTTGCTTTAAAGCTGATTGAATTGACAAAACAGACTCCATATAACTCTGAATCGAAAGTTCTGATGAATCAACTTCTGCGCTCGGAAACATCAGTCTATGCCAATTACAGAGCTTCGTGCCGGGCAAGATCAAAAGCAGAATTTTTCAGTAAGCTGAGTATCGTTGTTGAGGAGGCTGATGAAACTGAAATGTGGCTTGATTTGGTAATCTTTTCAAAAATAAATGAATCTGATTTGGCCAAAGAACTTTGGGCCGAAAGCCTTGAAATTTTAAAAATAATGGCTAAAGCCCGAAAAAACACAAACCCTTAATTCAATCCATCAGTCCTTCAATCCTTCAGTTATTAAATATGTGTACAAATATTAAGTTGGCGTGGCGGAATATCTGGCGGAACAGGCGCCGGACACTGATTACAGTGGCTTCCATCTTTTTCGGGGTATTGCTGTCGGCCTACATGACCTCGATGCAGGAAGGTTCGTACAGCAAGATGGTCGATATCGTCGTGAAATTTTATTCCGGATATATGCAGGTTCACCACGAAGATTATTGGGAAAACAAAAGCATCAATAATTCATTCGATTACGATCAGGCACTGATTGATAAGTTAAAGTCTCATCCGGAAGTTGATTTTGTGATACCGCGCCTCGAATCATTCGGATTGGCCTCAGCCGAAGAATTAACCCGTGGGGCGGCCATTTTTGGAATTGTTCCTGATGTGGAGAACCAGCTCACCGGTATCGCTGCCAAAATCATTTCAGGAAAATACCTGCAACCAACCGACGATGGCGTGGTGATCGGTGATGGACTGGCCAGATTCCTCAAACTTCAGATAAAAGACACACTGGTAATCATCACCCAGGGTTATCACGGAGTTAGTTCTGCCGGAAAGTTTCCGGTGAGAGGGATCATCAAACATGTTTCTCCTGAACTGAACAAATCCATCATTTACATGGAACTTAAAACCTGCCAGTATTTTCTGGGAGCCGATAATAAGCTGACTTCACTTGTTGTCAATGTTGATGACAACGATGTGATGACAAGTACATTAAAAAAACTAAAGAAAGAGATTCAGTCGCCCTATTCGGTGATGAGCTGGGAGGAAATGCAACCCGAAATTGTTCAGCAAATCGAAAGCGACCGGGCTGGTGGAATAATCATGAAAGCCATTCTATATATTGTTATTGCCTTTGGGATACTGGGGACAATCATGATGATGATAGCCGAACGACGCCGCGAATTCGGCGTGATGATCTCCATCGGAATGCAGAAGAAAAAACTGGCTGCCGTACTTTTTATCGAAACTTTACTCATCGGATTGCTGGGAATCGCATCTGGAATTGCCGTGAGTTTGCCACTCCTTTTCTTTCAGGCACAAAACCCGATTCCATTAACCGGTGAAACAGCAAAATTAATGGAAGACTTCGGGTTCGAGCCTTACATGTTTTTCTCTACCGCTCCTGAAGTCTTTTGGCAGCAAGCAATAAGCATATTCATTATATCGGTGCTGATTGGAATCTACCCGATCATATCTACTCTGAAGATCAAAGCAATCAAAGCGTTACACGGATAAAAACCAATTTATGATAACATCAATTGCATGGAAAAATATCTGGCGCAACCGGGTCCGCTCGGGAGTGATTATCGCCGCCATCACCATTGGAATGTTTGCCGGAGTGTTCACATCTACTTTTTACAAAGGATGGATAAACCAACGCCTCGAAGCTGGTGTCGAAACCGAAGTGTCGCACATCCAGGTCCATCATCCGGATTTCAGCGAAAATTTTGAATTAAAAAAGTTTATTCCGGAAAGTGCAAAAATGGCTGATGAAATAGCAAAAATGGATTTTGTAAACGGAGTGAGCCCGAGAATGGTTGTGCAGGCCATGATAGCTTCTTCTGAAACCGGGACTGGAGTGAAAATCCTTGGAGTTGATCCGGAAAAAGAAAAGACGGTGACGAATCTGTTCACCAAGGTTCCCGAAGGCCGATACTTTGAAGGTGTGAAACGTAACCCGATCCTGATCGGGAAAAAGCTGGCTGAAAAACTGAAAGTCAAACTTCATTCGAAGCTGGTCATCACCCTTCAGGATATAAAGGGGCATCTGACCAGTGAGGCGTTCAGGGTTTGTGGAATTTACAATGTTGGCAATGGGATGTTCGAAGAAATGAATGTGTTTGTTGTGAAATCTGATCTTGCCAGATTTGTTCAGCTTGACGAAGGGATTTCACATGAGATCGTTGTTCACCTGAAAGATCACGACCAACTTGCACAGAATACTAAAAATATTGCCGGAAAATACAAAGAGTCCCTGGTTCAGAGTTGGAAACAAATGACTCCTGAATTGGGCCTTCTCAATGAATACGGCAATATTTACATTTATTTCTTTATCATCATCATTTTACTGTCGCTTGGTTTTGGTATTGTCAACACCATGCTGATGGCTGTTATGGAACGGGTGAAAGAAATTGGGATGCTCATGGCTATCGGCATGAGTAAATTCCGGGTCTTTTGGATGCTGATGCTCGAAACTGTATTGCTAACCCTTACAGGAGGTTTCCTGGGCATATTGCTCGGCGTGGCGGTTACATTGGCGACCATGAAATCAGGGATCGACCTCTCGTTTTATGCAAAGGGACTCGAAGATATGGGCTACAGTTCGCTGGTTTTCCCGGTAGTCGAATCCGGGATGATCGTTATCATCGGAATAATGGTGCTGATCACCGGCATTGTGGCAGCCATTTACCCGGCTCGCAAGGCGCTGAAATACAAGCCAGCCGAAGCGATTCGGATTGATATGTAAAATCTAAATATATGAACGTCATTGAAGTAAACGCGCTCGAAAAAATATACAACGATTCGGAAGTGAAAGTCTTCGCACTAAATGGTGTCGATATGACCATCGAAGAAGGTGAATTTACGGCCATTGTCGGTCCATCGGGTTCAGGGAAAACAACCTTTCTGAATATGCTGGGTGGATTGGATCAGCCCACTTCAGGCCAGATTTCGATTGGGGGAACCGACATAAGTAAATTGTCATCGTCGCAGCTGATCGATTTCAGGCTCCGTAACATTGGGTTCGTGTTTCAGGCCTACAACCTTATTCCGGTATTGACGGCCAAAGAAAATGTGGAATTCATCATGCACCTGCAAAACCGTCCGAAAGAGGAACGCGAAAACCGGACCATGTCCTTGCTGAAAGCTGTCGGGCTGGAAGGCCGCGAAAATAGCCGGCCTAATAAACTTTCCGGAGGTCAACAGCAACGTGTTGCAGTAGCCCGCGCACTGGCGTCGAAGCCCAAGTTTGTATTGGCCGACGAACCGACCGCCAACCTCGACAGCAAATCGACCGAAAATCTGCTTGAAATCATGGAAGAATTGAATATAAAGGAAAATATCACGTTTGTATTTAGCACACACGATCAGCGGGTGGTCAACAAGGCGCGACGGGTCATCACACTCGAAGACGGAAAAATCATCAGCGATGTGAGGAAAGATATTTTACCACAATAGGCACATAGTACACATAGTTTTGTTTTCTATGTGAACTATGTGCCTATGTGGTTCCGTAATATACAGATATAACACAGCAATATTGGAATAAAACCTAACAATCTCAATGCAAAACATGCTTATCCTATTGCTATCAAGCCTTTTCTGGATTACTTTCCCGGAGAAACAAACCGAAGAAAAGACATGGCCAACCGAACTCAATACGGCCCAGAATGCCGTCTACTTTGATGAGCTGGAACAGCAGATCATTTTAGAACTAAATAAAGTCAGGAGTAATCCTAAACGGTATGCGGAAGACTATCTGGAAGAACTCCGGACAGCTTTTGATGGCAAGTTATACATTTATCCGGGACAAGATCCGGTCAAATCGAAGGAAGGCATCAAACCGCTGATTGAGTGTATTCAAGTTCTGAGGAATACGCCTCCCATGCCGATTCTCAGTCCGGCTGAAGGTCTGGCAAAAGCTTCAAAAGAGCTGGTCAAAGATCAGCAGAATGGCGGAATTGGCCACATTACCAGAAACGGGGCAACCCCTCAGAAACGCATTGAAAAATACGGCGAATGGGATATTTGTTCGGCTGAGGACATTACCTACGGAAGTTTTGAGGCACGGCAGATTGTAATTGCATTGCTGATTGACGATGGCGTGCCCGACCGTGGTCACCGGAAAAATATTCTGAATCCCTGTTTTCACTTTGCCGGCGTTGCCAATGGCGGCCATCCTGATTATCAGTCGATGTGTGCCATCGATTATGCCGGAGAATATAAAACAAAATAACAATTCGGAAATTTGAAAATATGGCAATTCAGTCTTTTAGTCATTTACTATGAAGATAAAACAACAATATTTCCGACAGCTTATATTAACCGCCATTTCAGCAATCCTATTCATTTTGCTGCCCTTTCAGGCATTTGTTCAGGAAAGCAAAGTGAGTTTGAATGGTTATGTGAAGGAACTGTACATGTTTTATTCTCCTGAAAAACCGATTCCGGGAACTGATCTGGATTATTTATCGACCAATATTATTCACAACCGACTCAATTTCAAATGGTACACCACCAAGAAACTTACAACGGTGGTTGAAATGCGTAACCGGCTATTTCTGGGTAATCTGGTCAGGGACTTTCCGGACTATCAGGCAACTGTAGATGTTGACAACGGATTGGTAGATTTGTCATGGATTACTGCTCAAAGTTCCAGCTGGTTTGTACATTCCATGATCGATAGGGCTTATCTGGATTATTCCTCAGGGAAATGGCAAATCAGGGCAGGACGGCAGCGTGTGAATTGGGGAGTGAACCTGGTCTGGAATCCAAACGATATTTTCAATACCTTCTCTTACTTCGATTTCGACTATGAAGAACGACCTGGTACCGATGCCGTTCGCATTCAGTATTATACGGGCGCAACATCCTCTGCCGAACTGGTTTACAAACCGGGCCGCGACCAGGCACATTCGGCGCTGGCAGGCTTGTTCCGATTCTCCAAATGGGATTACGATTTTCAGTTCCTTGGTGGTCAGGCAGGTAACGATTGGGTATTGGGAGGAGGTTGGTCGGGCGATATTCTCGGCGCCGGCTTTCGCGGTGAGCTGACCCATTTCGAAGCCCGAAACGATTCTTCGAAAAGTGCAACTGTTGCTTCTGTTTCGGCCGATTACACCTTTTCAAACAGTTGGTATATTCATACCAGTCTGCTATACAACAGCAACGGCAAAACCGGGAAAGCCGGCGGTATGAATATACTTTTCAATCCTGACATGTCAGCCAAACAGTTGTCGTTTGCGCGCTATTCGCTGTTTGGGCAGGTTTCAAAACCAATCACTCCCTTGTTCTCCGGAAGTTTTTCCGGCATCCTGAATCCATTGGACGGTTCGTTTTACGTTGGCCCGGCATTTACTTATTCGTTACGAAGCAATTTGGAACTGATGCTGACCGGGCAACTATTTTTCGGTGATTCAGGAACGGAATTTGGCGACATCGGCCAGATCGTTTTCGGCAGGTTAAAATGGAGTTTTTAGGAATGGATAAAATGAACTAAAGGATTGAATTCGAATAACCAAGTAAAATAAAATATGTTCTCCTCATTCAGTTTCTCCTGCAAGTTTAAGAGCTTTTGAAATAAGATTAGTGTTAAGCCATGTCCCTTTTTCTGCTAATTCTTTCAGCAAATTGCCTAATGAAGAAATAAGCCCCTTTTCTTTTGCTTTCAGTAGTATTCCTACAGTACCTGTAATGTTAAATTCTAGTTGTTGTGCATATCTACGACCCATTATTTCATCAAGTATAACTAAATCAGCACCTTGCTCCTTAGCTAAAATCAGGACTTCTGCTTCACCATCATCCAGGTCAAAAAAATAAGTACGGGATTCTATATTTCTAATGTTCACAATCTTTATCCAGTCATATTCACTTAAATCCCTATAGTAGGGCTTTTCTTTACCAGCTTCAATCTCTAAAAAAACTGCTTGCGGAATTGATACAATACCATATAAATCTCTCAGTAAATCAAGTTTATCAATTTTAAGCAAGGAAAGTAGTGGGGTGGTATTTGAGATTACTTTAAGCATTGTTTAAATCTGATTCCAATTCATTTTCGAGGCCTTTATGAAAATAAGATACGTTGTACTTCTCCAATAAGTCAAGGAAGTCTATCCGGGAAAGGTCCAATAATTTAGACGCTAAGCCTGATGAGATTTTACCCAATTCATAAAGTTTTATTAGTGATATTTTTTTCATCTCGTTTTTAAATTCCCGATTTTCCATCTTTAGTGAAAATGCCAGAGATTCAGGATATGATATTGCTATTTGCTTTTCCATTTCACCATTATTTTCAACAAATTTAATCAATTAATTTTGTCATTGAAATAACTGACATCAATCTATCTCAATTTAAAGTTTACCCATTCCCTTCTGAGCAATTTGGAACTCATGCTGACCGGTCAACTGTTTTTCGGTGATTCAGGAACGGAATCTGGCAACATAGGCCAGATCGTTTTCGGCAGGTTGAAATGGAGTTTTTGAGTCAATAAAGAACTGATTGACTGGTATTCCATCTCGCTTCGAATGCAGATTAACATAGCCTCATTTTCTATCCAAACCTATTAAAAAAAACTTTCTTCCGGATTGTAAATACTTTCCTATTTCGTAAATTTGGTTAATGCATGCCAGAAAAAACATTTAATAAACTGATCTGCAAGACATTGTAGAACACCTTATGTTTATATAAATTCAGAAACGGAGGAAGCCGAAAATCTGACAAAGAGTAGGCAAAGAAATAAAATCAGATATGAACGCAATTCTAAAATCCCTGCTAATCATTTCATTTTCAATCTATTTTTCAATAAATGGTTTTTCAAAAACAGATGTTCAGAATGATAATACTTCTATTAATACTTCATCTGCAACAATTGACAGTTTAAAAACACAGATCATCAAACTTGAGAAACTGATAGAGCAAAATTCATACACCAGAATACCCAATAAAGATTTTGAAAACATAATTGATAACAGGATACAGAAATCCATGCGCGACACGGTCAATTGGTGGCTTTTGGTTATTGGTATAATCATCTCTGTGTTGGGCTATTTTGCTAACAAATATGCCTTGGCCTACCTTCAAACTATTGTAGATGGCACAGTTAATCAACTGAATAAAGAAAATGAAGAAAAAATTATTAGTATAATCAGCCATCATTATTCTTCTGTTGTCGTCAGTTTAATAGATTTCAAAAAGGAGACATTAGAGAAAAAGGAAACGATATCTGAAGAACAGGATATTGAGGAATTAAAAAATTACCTGACAGACGAGAGTATCACAATAAACGAAAACAAAAAAGTTTATCTCATTGATACCATCATGCGGTGCTACTACAAAAGTGATTTTTCACAAAGGATTGAAAAAATGATTGCTTTAATAAGAGAATATGAAGATAAATTTATTCTTTTATCATCAACCTATGTTAATGCGGCAATTGCTTTCAGTGATATGTATGATCGCTACGGAACAAAGGACTATTTAAATTCAGCCATTGAAAATTGCAATAAATCAATTAAAAAAACGCCAGATTACGGATTGGCTTATGCGCAAAAATTAGAATTATATGTCATGGCCATGTCAAAAGCATTTGATAATGTGGAAAAACAGTACTATGAAAATGAATTGTTAAAAGTTTTTAATGACATTGAAAATAATAGAAGCCAATATTTATGCTCAGAGTTAATCGATCGTCTGGAAATTGATAAAAACTATTTTGCAGGTCCTTATATTGAAACTTTATTTCATGAATACGCTGATGAAATGGCAAAAATCACAGATCGGGCAACTTCTGTTTCATCATCAAATTACTCACCCGGTAATCCTATAAATTCATAGAAATACAACAAGAAGGAAGTTGAAAATCTGAGGAAATTGCATGATAAAAGATCAATTTTACTTCGGACAAAAGCCTTCATTGATTGCCAGCGACTTTCTGCTTTTTATAGACTAAATTTACCGCCACAAAATCAGAGACATCATAGCCATGCGTCCTCCAAAGAAAGAACACCCCAAAGAAAAGTCCAAATTACATCCTAGGAACAAGAACCGGGAACGCTACAATTTCAGCCAACTCATCGGGAGTTGTCCTGAATTGGCGCCATTTGTAAAGTTGAACATTTACCTGGATGAATCGATCGATTTTGCCGATCCTGATGCGGTGAAAACTTTGAATAAAGCGCTGTTGCAGCATCATTACGGCATCAGTCAATGGGATATCCCCGAAGGTTATTTGTGCCCGCCCATTCCGGGCAGAGCAGACTACATTCATCACATTGCCGATTTTTTGTGCCGCAACAACTATGGAAAAATCCCAACCGGTCAGAATATCAAATGCCTGGACATAGGCGTTGGTTCAAGTTGCATTTATCCAATTATTGGAACAAAAGAATACGGCTGGTCGTTTATCGGTTCCGATATTGATCCGGTTGCTGTTGAGTCGGCAAACCGAATTATTTCATCGAATCCCGAATTGCAGGGAAAAATAGAATGTAAACTGCAAACCAATCCGAAAGATTTTTTCTACGGGATTATCCGAAAAGATGAATTGATCGATTTGTCGATTTGCAATCCTCCATTTCATGCTTCAGCGAAAGAAGCGCTGGCCGGAACACTTCGGAAAATCCACAATTTGAATCCGGAAAAAGATAACGGGATTAGTCTGAATTTTGGCGGTCAGAACCATGAATTGTGGTGCGACGGAGGTGAAGAGAAATTTGTACGAAATATGATCATCCAAAGCAAAAAATTCGCAACTTCCTGTTTTTGCTTTTCTACCCTGATTTCGAAAGAATCTACCCTGAAAAGTGTTTACCATGCGCTCGAACAAGCTGAAGCTTTTGGATTTGAGACCATTCCCATGGGGCAGGGAAATAAAATAAGCCGTATTGTTGTTTGGACATTTCTCTCTACCGAAGAACAAAACAATTGGAAAAATACAAGGTGGAAAGTGGTATAAAAAAAGCATTTCAGATTGCGGAAAATAATGTGTCAGTTTTGGATGGTGTAAGTCAGTTGCTTGTTGTTTTCAATGATCCTTCCGAAAATACCAGAATATACTTCCGGATGTGTGGCTTTGAGCGAAAAAGACATAAAATGGATATTGGCATGGATGAATCCGGAATTTAAACCTTCGATCATCATGGGCAACGAAAAAGTTTTAGTCTCCGGCTTAAGCAGATAGAGACCTGATTATCTTCACTTAAAAAATAAACATAGAAACGAACTTGCGTATTACTTTCCAGATCGTAGGTACCAGCCAGGGCTAGCGGTGTGTGAGGAAACACGGTTTGACCAGGTTTAACTAGAAACTAAAAAGCTTTCCACGGATATACGTATAGGTGTATGAATAGCCAATTGAGCTGTTCTGACTCATGGGTTTTATCGTAAGAAATTTTCCGCTCATTCCTGAAAGTCTACCTTTATATGAAGTGGGCAATGCATTCTCAAGGTGACTGAAAGTTAAATTCAGAAAAAAACTTCCAAAATCTTCCTTTTCATAAAAGAAATCAACTGATTGATCAGCATTTCTTTCGCTGGTAATATTTACTGAATTATTCTGGGATTTTCCACTTAGATTAAGAACTAATAAAACAATAGTCAATCGCCAGAATAGTAGAGTGGATTTCATGAATGATGATGTTGATGTTGATGCAAATTTATAAAAGTGAGATAAATCCCATTTCTTTAACCTATTTAATTTTGATTTTCTGATTATTAAATACCTTGTACAATTCGAACCAGATAATACTGGAGAAGCCGGCAACGGCACAAACCAAGGTTTCAGAAAAACTTATTTTTTCGAATTGAAACAAGTTCAAAAGGAAAGGCACATTCAGGATTAGTATCAGGAAAAATGTGGCGCCACCAACCACATATTTCACCGTTTTATTTGGGGTGCGGATTATCTGGAAAATATTACGAGTCCAGGAACGGTTCGATAAAATAACTGCGATATTGGAAGCAATCAGGGTGGTAAAGGCCAGCGCACGGACTTCCTGTTCCACATATCCCATTCTCAATCCAAAGAAATACACGGCAAAAACGATAACCAGAATTCCGATTCCCTGGGTACAACTCAGCCAAATCTTCCCAGCTCCAAAAAACGGCTCATTGATATCTTTGGGCGGACGGTTCATCACGTTTTTCTCTTCCTGTTCGGCTTCAAAAATGATGGAGCAGGCCGGGTCGATAATCAGTTCCAGAAAAACAATGTGTACCGGCCACAGCAACAAAGGCCAGTCGGCGAAAAACACCGGAATAAGCGACAGCCCGGCAATGGGAACATGAATGGCAAAAATATAGCCAAGCGCCTTTTGCAGGTTATCAAAAATTCGGCGGCCCATTTTCACAGCCCCCACAATCGATGCAAAATTATCGTCCATCAACACCAGCGATGAGGCTTCGCGGGCAACATCGGTTCCTTTCTCGCCCATGGCTATACCAATGTGGGCAGCTTTTAAAGCAGGCGCATCGTTCACGCCGTCACCTGTCATGGCCACAATTTCGTTGTTTCTTTTCAGTGCGTTCACAATCTTCAGTTTCTGCTCCGGCACCACCCGTGCAAAAACATTCACATTCTTGATCCGCACAGCCAGCTCTTCTTCAGACATCTCCTGAAGTTCGGGACCGCTGATCGAAACTTCATGATTTTTCAGTCCGATTTCGCGGGCGATGTTCATAGCAGTAACCGGATAATCGCCAGTAATCATGATGACCCGGATACCTGCCTGGTAACATTCGCGCACCGCTTCAGGAACAGTTTCCCGAATCGGATCCGACAAAGCGATCAAACCTATAAATTCGAAGTCGAAGCCATGCTGAATTTCAGGCAAATTTTCAGCCCCGATCAAAGCTTTTGCAACACCCAGAACCCGCAATCCTTCTGAAGCCATTTGAGAAACCGCTCCGGCGTATTTCGTTTTCAGATCATCCGTTAGATGGCAAAGGTCGAATATCGCTTCGGGTGCACCTTTGGTGGCAATGGTTTGCCTATGTTTCTCTTGGTTGGAAAAAACGCGCGACATGGCCAGTAAATCTTTCGACAGCGGATATTCCTTTACCATCTGCCAATCGGTATGAATGTGATCGGTATCTTGAAGATAGGCTTCACCCATGTTGGTGATGGCCCGTTCCATCGGATCAAACGGGTTGGTTTGACTCGACAAGATTCCGTATTCAATGATTTCATGAAATTCCTCCGGAAATCCTGTTTTTTTACTGATCGCGTGAAATTTGTCCCCATTGAAAAGTTGGGTAACAGTCATTTTATTCTGAGTGAGTGTACCGGTTTTATCCGTACACAAAACGGTTGCTGAGCCAAGTGTTTCAACCGCTGAAGGTTTGCGTGTCAGCACGTTTTTCTTCGACATCCGCCAGGCGCCGAGAGCCATGAAAACAGTCAGCACCACCGGGAATTCTTCAGGAAGCATGGCCATTGCAAGGGTAATTCCGGCCAGGAAACCTTTCAGCAAATCGCCCCGGGTTAATGTATAAACCAAAATAACGACCAAACAAAGCAGGATTCCTATAATCGCCAGTTTTTTTACAAGAGAACCCATCTCTGTTTTCAGTTTGGTGGGTTCTTCCACTACTGAATCCAAAGCCTTCCCGATTTTTCCGATTTCGGTATTCGAACCAGTTGCCGTCACTTTAACAATGCCGTTTCCCTGAACAATCATCGATCCGGAATACACAAAAGGCAGGTCGTCGCCACCAGGTTGAATATTTTGGTCGATGCCGTTCCATTCCGATTTGCGTACCGATACCGATTCACCGGTCAGAAGCGATTCGTCGGCCAGTAAATTGACCGAATACAAAACGGTCGCATCAGCCGGAACACGGTCGCCTTCCTGCAAAATAACAAGATCGTCGGTAACCACATCGCGTCCGGCAATTCGTTTTTCAACACCTTCGCGAATCACCAAAGCCCGAGGGCTTGCAAGGTCTTTCAGGGCATCCAGCGCTTTTTCGGTCTTTTTCTCCTGATAAAATTCGATACCCATGATTACGAAAACAAAGCCAAGCAACATTAGTCCTTCCTGAACATCGCCTAAAATCAGGTATAAAGTACCGCAGGCAACCAGCAATAAAAACATGGGTTCTTTTACCACTCCCCAGGCCAAAGCCAGGAAATTTTTGGGTTTCGACGAGGGCAATTCGTTGTAGCCTTCTTTGCTGATTTTCTCTTTTACCGCTTCTTCACTTAATCCGTGGAATTTTTCCGATTTTAAATCTAATGACATGGCAAAATCTCCTATCGTTTTCTATGCTGATTGATTAGATTGTTCTAACTATATGAATAAATTTTTATGGCTTGCGGAAAACTTTTCCTAGCAAAACGACCAATTGCGCGATTTCAGCATCATCCAGATTTTTTCTCATCATTTCAGCCAGGTTTTTATGTGCTGAGCCGTGCATCTGATTGATCTGTTTCCCTTTTTGAGATAAATGCAAATGAGCACTTCGGCGGTCTTCGTCAGATCGAATCCGGTAGAGATAATCCTTTTCAATCAGTTTATCGATGGCCACTTTAACAGTTGGCTTGGTCAGGTTCATTTCTGCAGCCAATTCGGTCATGTTCGGGTTATGAAGATGATTGATGGTTTCGAGATAATGCATTTGAGTGAGCGTCAATTCATTGAAGTTAAAACTCTCCTTCGCCGACTCTTCCAGCTGCACGATTTTTCCTGATAGTTTTGCGATTATTTCGACCAGTTTTTGCATGTGATAAATGTAGTATGTATATTCTAATCAACAACGGGAATTTGATTTTTTTTCGTTAATAAATATCAATTGAATTCACTCCGGAAAACTCCGGGAAACTCTGTGAATTCTTGTTAACTCTGTTGCAGATATATTTTTTAACCTCTCACAGAGTTAATAATAAATTAGAAAGGAGAATGTTCCGTCAATCTGCATTTCGTATCTTCGCTGTTATGAAATCCTTTCAGGAAATACTACTTCAGACCGATTTCGCACGTGACGACCTGGTTGCTTTACTGCTTGCTGAAGGCGAAGACCGCCAGCAACTTTTTCAGCGCGCTCAGGCTATCAAACTGAACACGGTTGGAAACAAAATATTTTTCCGCGGACTGATTGAATTTTCGAACATTTGTTCCAAAGATTGCCTGTATTGCGGTATCCGGAAAAGCAACAAAAAAGTGAACCGCTTTGAAGCTACTGACGACGAAATACTGGAAGCTTGCCGCTTTGCCTGGCTCAACCGGTTTGGTTCTGTTGTTTTGCAGTCGGGCGAACAATCATCACCAACATTTATTCAACGCATTAATTTATTGCTCCGGAAAATTAAGGAAATCTCGAACGGTGAACTTGGGATCACCCTTTCCTGCGGCGAACAATCGATCGAAACCTACCGGCAATGGCGGGAAAACGGAGCACACCGGTATTTGCTTCGCATCGAAAGTTTCAATGCTGATTTATACCGAAAAATTCATCCGGAGGACGATTTCCACAGCTTCGAACGCCGTCTTCAGGCATTAAAAGATTTGAAAACCACCGGGTATCAGGTCGGAACCGGGGTAATGATCGGATTGCCATTTCAAACCACAGAAGATTTGGCCGACGATCTTTTGTTTCTCAAACAAATTGATGTGGACATGGTTGGCATGGGACCTTACCTTGAACATGAAGATACTCCGCTTTACAAATTCAGGAACTTAATAAAACCAAAGCAAGAACGATTCGATATGGCTCTGAAAATGGTGGCCACATTGCGGTTGCTATTGCCAGATATCAACATAGCTGCAGCCACCGCGTTGCAGGCCATTGATCCGGCCGGGCGCGAAAAGGCGCTCACCATTGGCGCTAATATTCTGATGCCCAATCTCACTCCCTGCGAATACCGGAAGGAATATCAATTGTACGAAGACAAACCTTGTTTGGAGGAAGATGCTGATTTATGCCGAAATTGCCTGGAAGCCCGGATTGAACTGGCAGGCTGCAAGATTGGGTACGGCGAATGGGGCGATTCGAAGCATTACAAAAAGTAAATTTGTTTTTCTATTTTTAGAGAACTAAATTCATTAATTCTAAACCAACAATGAAACCTACCAGAAGAGATTTTCTTAAATCGGCATCAGTATTAACTGCTGGTGCATTTTTCATTCCAAACCTGATGAGTTGTTCACCATCGGGCCGTTTGAACATCGCGGTTATTGGTGTTGGCGGACAAGGAGCGGCCAATTGGAGCAAGCTGATTAATCAGAAAGACCCCAAGTGGAACGAGAATATTGTTGCCCTGTGTGATGTTGATGACAACCGGGCTGCTGAAGCCTTTCGGGTGATGCCTAACGCAAAGCGCTTCAAAGATTACAGGGTTATGTTTGATCAGATGCATAAGGAAATTGATGCCGTAATGGTCTGTACACCTGATCATTCTCATTTTCCGGCAGCAATGGCCGCCATGCAACTGGGCAAACACGTGATTGTCGAAAAGCCACTGGCTCACAACATTTGGCAATTACGCACCCTCCAAAAAGCGGCAAAAAAATATGGGGTAATTACTCAAATGGCCAACCAGGGACATGCTACCAATGGCATTCGACTTATAAAAGAATGGTACGATGCCGGTCTTTTAGGTAATGTGACTGAAGTATTTGCCTGGTTTAACGGACCAGAGTTTGGCCCGAATAAATATTTTAATAAACC
>JAUXUF010000075.1 GCA_030684645.1 Bacteroidota bacterium
TTAAGATAAGTGATGAAGAAATGAACATGTTGAAAATAACAAGGCATGAATTTCATGGCGAATGGAATTACACTATAAAACCAGAAACGTAAAGTTTAATATGTCCCAATTCCTAAGTATTGCCTGACTTCGCGGCTAATTTCACCAGCTGTTTTACCGGCTTCCACTCCATCCGCCAGATAGCTTTCAATTATTGGTTGAAATTGAGTTTCCTGAAGTTTCCAAACCTGCTCCGAGAGCCGAATTCCATTAACTTGCCTTTCGAGAAAAGTATCCAAGGCGGCTGTATTTCGAGGTGTAGCTATAACCCTGTCAAGTATTTCGCCTGAAAGTGTAATCTTTGATTTCGGGTCGACGTTTTCAGGCAGTATCCGGCTAAACCACTTATAAAGTCTGGAAACGGTGATTTCAGGCCCTACGTTTCCGACTAATACGCTTTCGATGTGATTCTTGATAAGCAGATCGTTTTTGATTTCAGCGGCTTCCCAAACGGCTTTTGTTTGCTTTCTGATATGGTTGGTGATGTTGCCTGAATATTCATTCAAAAGATTGTCGATTACCTTTTTAATGGCAGAATTTCCCGACCAGACATCTGAATAGCTCATATTCTTATATTGCTTCAGGACGTGTGACATCTTCCAGACAATTTGATTCAGTTGGTCATTGATAACGTTCCCTGATTGTAAGAGAATCCGGATGAGTTCCATCCTAAATTTCTTTTCAGTCTGATTCATCATAGCCTATCTTTTAGGGTTTTGTTCATATCCTTCAACTCATTTTCAACGCTTTCAAGTCGTGCAGCATTGGTTTTAATGTCCTTGGTATTTCCGGCAATAGTCTGTAAGTATGATAGGCCTGTATCCATCAATTCAAGCTGATTTTGCATCAGGTTTTGATTCATCTTGATGTCAACACGGATTGCCATTGCCTGACCAACCATCGCGTTTACTGTATCTTCAGTTGCGGATGCTGCTATACCGGTCATGCCGGACCGAGAGGCTGAAGTTGATGTTCCGTATTTATTTAGGATAGGTTGAATTGCATTAATAGCGGCGGTTCCTTCACTTACGGCTAACATGTACTCATTCTCAAGTTTAGTAAGTTCGGTTGGTGTTAGCCCTTTACCTCCATCACTTTCCGGTTTTAAGAAGTCGGTCATATCAGCCAAAAACCCTTCAGTTAGCTTCAGTTGCATTGCGTCGGTTATGCCTTTAACCAAAGCTTTTTTAACCTGATCGCCGAACGATTGAGTAAAACCACCAAGACCGTTATCAGCAAGTTTCAAGCCGTCCTGAATGCCCTGAATGATTGAATCAGATAACTCAGAAGCATCAAAGCCCAAGGCTCGCCTGAAAGTTTCCTGAATCAGTTCGGCCCTTAATTTTTGTTTCTCAGTTATTTCAGTTACCCATGCAATTTGTTGTTCATCCAGTTTTAAACTCCCGCTTGCGTAAGCCTCTACAAATTGTTCTGGTGTCCAGTTTAAGGTTTCCCGGTTTTTTTGAAAGTCTGCATAGTCTTTATTGTATTTTTCAAGTGCTGCCTTATATTGTGCTTTTTCAAGCGGGTCAGCTGGTTGGCCTGGAGAACCGGGTTCTATTGGCCTTACAAGATTCATTTTTCTTCGCTTCTCTTCTTCGGTCAAAGCACCTCTCAGGCTCGACGTATTTAATTCAATAGCAGAGGTATAGTCGCTTATCTGCTTTGCTGCCAAATCAAAATAGCTTTCACCATCGTTTAGATTTGCCAGAATAACAGACTGAGTTTTGAGTAAATTATTAACATTTTCAAGTGCCTTGATCGTAGGGTCTTCTTTTTGGTTTTTTGTTAAGCCAATAACATTACCGATAATGCCGATTCCGGATGTTATTGCACTCACAACATTGCCAGATTCAATATTGGCAACCATGCTTGCTGCATTATTGGCTAAATCTGCCATCTTTCCAACTGATTGACCTAGGGTGCTATCAAATTCACCAACTGCATAACTCATTGCACCAAGCAATTCGCCTGCATCACTCAAAGCTTCTGCCAATCCTTCAAAAAGCGCGGACTGGCGTGTGTATTGGTCGTTTTGTTTTTTGATTGCATCAGCATTTTTCTGAGCTTCTGCTGTTTTTGCTTTCGATTGTTTCAGAAGCTTATCCCCTTGAAACTCCTGTTTGACCTGTTCTTTTGTAATGCTCTGGATAACTCCTAAAGAATCCCTTCCAGATAACGGCTTAATCGCAGTTATCGGCTCAATCTTCAGAGCCTCGCGTAACTTATCGTAGTAAGCCAATACCTCCCGTTGAAGGGCTGAAATCTTTACCAATATACTGATATCCTCTTTCATGCTTCCGGTGCCCAAAGAATCCTGTTGCGTTTTTATCTCATCCAACATGGTCTTTAACGTTCTGGCTTTGGTTTCACCGCCTCCACTACCTTCGGATCCTTCATTTACTTTAATGGCTTCTTTTGCCCGGGCTTCAACTTCGCCCCAGAGTTCTCCACGAATTTTCAGGGCTGCATTTTGCTGCTCGTCGTTTTGGAATACGGTTTTGCCAAAATCAGATTCAGCCGATTTCATGGAAACTAAAAATTCATTGAGCTTTGTCAGGCGTTCATCTTTATCCTTGATTCCGAGAATATCACCCAGGAACATTTGTTGTTGAGACAGTCCTTGTTTCGCATAATTCTGAATCGTTTTGATGTACTGGTCATATTGTTCCCTTACAGCACTTTCAGTCATCAGGCCGCCTTTGATATACGAACCAACCAAGGAGCCGCCCATCAAGCGCAAAGCCTTGATTTTATCAGCTATCCCGTAAATACTCATGTTTGTATTACAATGGTTCGTTAAATTTTAATATAAATATTTGAATATCAATAAAATAAGCGAAAAATAAGTATAAAATAATTTGTTTAAGACCTTAAAAATCAGTAATTTAAAAGATTATTCCGTAATTTTTTATTTATGATTCCTAAGGTCTGTGATTCGGTTAAGTGTTTTATTATCAGCATATTAGAAAACGAGGTTTTCGATATGCTAAATAAGTCTCGTAAAGATTTTATTGTTATCGTTCTTTGGCATATTTTGAGCATCAAAGGTAGGATAAATTTCTTGCAACTTGGGCGGTTCAGTCCTCTTACGGAGCAAACTTACCGGAATCATTTTGAGAAAGGGTTCGACTTCCTTTCCTTCAACAAGCAGTTGATCAATCAGGTAGTTTCTGGTGAAAGGATTATAGCGTTTGATCCAAGTTATATTCCCAAGGCAGGCAAGTCAACTTACGGTAGAGGTAGATACTGGTCTGGTGTCGCCGGTGCAGCAAAATGGGGTTTGGATATATGTGGTTTTGCAGTGGTTGACATTGTGAATAACACTGCACTACATTTAAAAGCATGGCAAACACCATCTGCCGATGAATTGGCTGAAAAGGGATTGAACCTACTTTCCCACTATGCAAGTCTTGTAACCGAAAACGCAGAACAGTTTAAATTTTTTTCAAACTATATTGTAGCCGATGCCTTTTTTTCTAAAAGACCATTTGTTAAGAAAGTACAGTCAGCCGGACTTGAGTTCATTAGTCGGTTAAGAGATGACAGTGTGTTGATGTACAAGTTCACGGGTGACAGAACGGGTAAGAAAGGAGCTCCAAAGAAATTTGATGGTTTGGTTGATGCTTACAACTTTGACCCCAATCGATTTTCATTAGATTTCTCTAACGAGGAGATTACGATCTACTCATTGGTCGTTTACTCGAAGGCATTCAAAATGGACATCAAGTTGGCCATTGCAATTTTTTACAAAGACGGAAGAGAGACGGCAAGAAAACTATTTTTCTCTACTGATTTGAAGCAAGCCGGTGAAAAAATTGTTCGCTATTATCAGGCACGTTTCCAGATTGAATTTCTGTATCGTGATGCAAAGCAGTTTACTGGTCTGAATAACTGTCAGGGAAGAAGTAAAAACAAATTGGATTTTCACTTCAATGCAGCTCTTACGGCTGTAAATCTGGCAAAACAAGACTGGTTGGCAACCAAAGGTAAAGTGGATAAACCATTCTCAATGTCCGATTATAAAACAATGTATAACAACACTTTGATGCTCGAACGATTTATGTGCATGTTTGCTATAAACCCAAACACACCAAAAAATCAAAAAATTGTCAAAGAACTATTGGATTATGGCAAAATTGCCGCTTAAAATTTACCGAAGTATTGTATTAACATCAGCACCATTTGAAAGAAGCGCGTCAATGAAGTTAGCCATGTTCCCGGATTCGTCTTTCATTGCTTTTCCCAGCTCTCTAATCTCGCGGGTCCATTTATTGTGAACGATTGACCATTTGTTATTCGCCTCTTCCATCATTCGCCCGTAAGCGGTCTCCATTGCCCCCGCTGCTTTGGCGGTTTCGTTCAGGTCTTCAGCCGCGCCTTTTGCTTTGTCACCTGTCAAGGCTAAAACAGCACTCACGCCCTCAACGTCCGGGATCAGTTTTTTCAATTCGATTTGACTACCACCCGCCATTTCACGAACCTTATTTAATCCATCCTGATAGGTCATCGTTTTACTCCAACCATCACCTAATACAGCGGTCATGTTCACAATTGAACTTCTGATCTGGGTCATTGCCTGAGCTGTAGGTGTTCCTTGCTTAGTGATAGTCTGTAGTGCTGCAAAAATCTGTTCAAATTCGATATTGTTTGCAGCTGCTAAAGGTGCAACCTGAGCGATATTTGAAGCCAATTGGCTGAAAGTAGTCTTTCCCCTCTCAACTGTTTTAAACATGATGTCTGCAACAAAATTGGCCTTATCCGAAGACAATCCCCATGCGTTTATAACTGTGGTCAAACCATCCGCGGCTGTCAGTGTATCGGTCACTCCGGCAACCGCCGCTTTTGATGCAATTGACAATAATTCAAGACCAGCCGCACCATCATGCCCGGCTGAAACGATCTGGTAATATGACTTTGCCAGTTTTATCGCATCATCTGGACCATTAGCGGCCATGTCAACGATCTTTTGGGATATCCCCTCAAAATCATCCTGAACAGCCTTTGAAATAGTTTGCACCTCGCGCATGGCCATTCCAAAGGCCTTTTCAAACTCCAAAGCCTCATCGGCCAATTGTTTGAATTTAAAAGCTGCTGCCAATGCTCCTGCTGGTCCTATAAGACTAGGGATATTGATTCCCATTTTATCAAGGGTATTTCCAACCTTGCCGAAAGCATTGTCCATAACCGAACCGCTGTTTGCAGCCTGTTTTGCAATCTTTTGTAGGTCTTGATCTATTTGTTGCGCCTGTTGATGAATCTTATTGTCGATTTCAGCAACGATTTTTAAATTGCCCATAATTATTTTTTATTGAATCGTTTCTCAATTATATCCATGTAGTCTTTTAGATCGACCAGAAGGGCTTCAGCCTGAATAGAAATTACATTCATTCCTTTGCCTTCAACTATTGAAGCATATTCCATTCCGGCTACACCAATTAACTGAAACCCTTTAACCTTTGGGACTTCCTCAACCGCTCTTTTTGCCGCTGCGACACCCTCGGCTTTTTTGCCTTTAAAGTCACCGAAAATAATTTTGCCGTCCTTCAGGATTGAATAGCCAATTGAACTTCTCAGGTTGGTCGTACGGTCGCCAAATCCGCCCTGTGACTTTACCATATTTCGGGCATCTGTTACGAACCGTTCACCTGCATCTTTTATGGCTTCAATAATGGCATCTTCGACATCCTCGGTGAATTGCCTGATTTCAGTCCGGAACTGATTGGTATTAAATTCTACTTTTAGCGGCATGGCGTGGTGTTTTATTATTTTAAATTATGATTATCAAGAATCTGATTGAAAATTTCGTTTTCTTTCAGCTCTTTGACGGAGAGTAGATCAACCGCCCGTCCCGAAGAGTTAATAAGAATTATTGATTTGGCTTCACCCCCATGCTTCAAAGCTGAAACAAGAGCGTTCACACTCATCATTTCGTCTAAAACAGAAACGATTGATGATTTTACAATCATATCAGATTCTCTTTCGCCAAGCCTGTGATAAGCATTTACTATTTCCAGTTCAACCTTAACTAATTGTTCGCTTAAAATGTCCAAATATCTTTCTCGAAGACTGTTAAGCATTGCTTCAGTTTTGTCCATAATGAATTTTATTAATATTGTTGTTTGATTGTGTATTAAGTTGATTTTCTGCGGTTTTCTTTCTTAACTCTCCAGTTCGTTGCATCTGTTCAACGGTCAATAACTCAATCAGAGAACATCTGTTAAATAGCCTGCGGCAAATTTCAACTTTCTCAAATTCCGATGTGTTTTCTATAAGTTTTCCTTCCATGACTTAGGTTTTAAAAAGGTTCGTGTTCTTTTTCAATTCTTGAATTTGGGTTTAAATAATCAGGTTGAGATTCATATCTCGGATCATAATCATAAAATCCGGTAGTTTCGGGATTGAACTTTAGCAGAAAGGATCCTGTCCCGATGTTGCGGCCCTTTTCGATTAAGCACTCTGCAAGTCCGGACGTTGCTATTCCTTTGTGAGGTTCTGGGAATTGGTCAATTTCATAGGTTTCAGGTCTCCAAATCAACATCACGACATCAGCGGCTTCCTCTATTTGGCCTGATCCTCTCAGTCTGCTCTTTGTTGGCCTATGATTACCGTTTGTCGTGCGGCTAAGTTGTGATAGTGCAACTACTGAAATTCCTAAATCTTTGGCCACATTTTTCAGCCTTCTGGCTATTTCGGCGATTTGGGCCTCATCTGTTTTATTCTTAAGTCCTGAGCCAACTAATTGCAGATAATCAACTACGGCCAAGCCGATGTCATATTTTATCTTTAACCTGCGTATCGAAGTGCAGATTTGGTCTATTGTTGAAGTACTGCTTTCGTCAAAGAATACAGGCAAATTATTCATGATTTTTGCGATACTGGAGACTTGACTAATTTCTTCTTTACTGAGCTTTTGGTTGAGAATTTTTTTTGCTGAAATTCCAGTTTCCTGAGCTATTAACCTTGCAACAAGCTGAACCTTATCCATCTCTAAGGAATAGACCGCTGCCCTGGCATTGTACTTCATTACGGCATTTTTCAGAATTGTTAGGGCTAAAGATGTTTTACCCTGAGAACTCTCACCGGCAATAATCAAGAGATCGGTTTTTTGTAATCCACCCGAGAATTGATCAAACTTGAATATTCCAGTGCCTGTGCCAGACAGTCCGGTGTTTTTCTGATTACAGGTAATTCTTTCTTTAAGTCCTCTGATTCCTTCTGATATGTTTGATTCTTTGCTTTGCCCGGTTTGCTGAATGGATGCCAGTTCGTTTTCGGCCTCTGTAATTAAATCATCAACATCAATAGCATCATCGTAGGCTTTGGTTTGTATCTCAGTAGAAATGCGAATCATTTCGCGCTGCATAAATTTCTGGGCAATAATGCGCGAATGGAATTCAATGTGCGCAGCCGATGCAACTCGTGACGTCAATTGGGTAATCATCATGGGGCCGCCAACCACTTCAAGCAGGTCGCGGTTTTTCAGTTCCTGGGTAACCATCAGCAAGTCAATCGGCCTATTGTTGGATGACAAATACTTGATCGCTTCAAATATCTTTTGATGTTCTTGCTTATAGAAACTCTGTGTGTCGATAATGTCGGCAATGGTGATGTAAGCGTCGCGTTCAAGCATCAGTGCTCCAAGAACGGCTTCCTCTACCTCAATTGCCTGAGGTGGAATCTTTCCAAAAACGGCGTTTATTTCATCAATGTTTTTTTTATGATTCGGACTCATATTGCGGGTAGGGGTTTCGGTTGTTTAAATAGATCGGGTTGTTTAGATTGACTTCCATTTGACTTATTTTCAGGTCGAAACCAAACGTGTTGACATTTTTGTTTCCAGTTTTTAATTTGCTTCCCTTCAGAATCGTGCCACTGAGCAACCTCATAACCTTTAAAAGCTCTTCCTGCTAATTCAGGTGAATAACCATTTGCTTTAAAGTATTCTGTGAATTCATCAATTGTTGGTGGAGTGAATTTCTTAGAAGAATGATTTTTATTTACATCTTCATTTGCATTTGCATTTACATCTGCGTTATTGTTGTCCGTTTGGTTGTCCACTTGGTTGTCCACTTGGTTTACCATCTGGTCAACCCACCTATAAACCTCATCCTTAATTTTTTCATCAGAAACAGATTCAAAAATCTGATAATCAAACATTTTCTTTAAATCATTTAATCTTTTGAAGGGTAGATCAAGCATTTTTACTTTTGCAGCAAAACACCCGTTGATTTTGTTTTTCAAGGCCTTTTGTTGGTTCTCTTCAATCACTTGGTTTAACCGATGGTTAACCACATGGTCACCTTCAATAATAAACTTGTACTTGATGGTTTCCCATATCCTTGAAAACTCATCAAGAGATAACCGGGCAACCCTGGCAAGCTTTCTTTCATCGCTCGGAAGCGACCCGTTAACGTGTTGGTGTGACAGTAGATCAATGTAGACGCCTTTAGATTCTGGATCCCAGTCTGCCGTATCTGCTATCCAGTCTTTGCTGTAAAATAGAAATGCTGGACTGTTCATTCTGGAATTGTTTTAATGTATTTTTCAATAAGGCAGGGCTTTCTTAACAGCTTTCGAAGTATCTTCTCAATCTCTTTTTTTGTTCCCACAAGACAAGGTACATATCCGCCAATCGGTACTTTTTCGGCAAATTCAGAAAGCAGGTCCATTGTTGGATGGCCGGATTCTTGATTTATCCAAATACAGTGTTTTTCTTCGGAGCTCATGGCTAAGCTGTTTTTCTGGGAATATTCGACAATCTATTTGCGGCTTTTTGCTGTCCGACGTGTGGCATACCAGATTCAATCCAAGATTCAAGCTCTTCACGATTGAACCAAAGTTTTTTGCCTCTCTTTGTGCACGGAATACGGCCCTCGTGTGACCATTTGTAAACTGTTGGCTTTGAGTTGATGCCAGCTTTCTCGGAGAGTATCACTAGAGCGAGTTCAATTCCACCTTCATTTTTAATTGGCGGGGAAACAGCGGTCTTGCATCCTATTGCATTTAGGATTTTGTCCAACTTATGATTTATTCGATCATAGTCTTGTTTGGTGGGTAAAAAAATCAATTTCCATGTCTCAGATTTTTAAATTCTGAGACAAATAAACGTAGTAAGATAAAGTAAATCAAGTATTTGTAGTTGTAATAAGTTGTAAACAACTATTTGCAACTTTGGCGCAAAATGGTTGCTGCTATTTTTCAGACCAATATCTGAATGAGTTTCTTCACAATCAAAATTAATCAGTATTTCGGTGCTTGTATGAAAATTGTATGCACAAAAAAACCGCTTACAGAATTTTGTATCTGTAAGCGGTTGAATATCAATGAGCGGGAAACGGGGATCGAACCCGCGACCCTCAGCTTGGGAAGCTGATGCTCTACCACTGAGCTACTCCCGCTTTTGATTAATGATTAATTATTTTCGATTAATGTTTTGAACCTACTTTCAACTGGACACAATACAATAATCGCTGCTCTGTTTTTTCAACGCCCAAAAATAATAAAACTAAGCTATCCGTATGGAGGTTTTCAGAATATAATTTCGGCGTATTTCAAAGATTTACCTTTTTAAGAACCGATTTAATTAATCCGGTTCGCTGTTTCAATAGTCGTTTGATCATATTTCGGTACGATTTACTCCCAGTTAAAAATATGGATTCGTCAAAGATTTGGCGGTAGAATACCAGCAACTCAAAAGCAATTTTGCCTCCGACCGGCATCAGCATGAACGCAATAATGGAAATTGCTCCGCTACCCGTGAAGCGGAAAATCAGACTAGCACAGAACAAATAAAACAAGGGGAAAAATATCAATCCGGTTACAAAAATGAAAGTACTCAAAAACGCGGTGTCCTTCACTTTTTGTCGAAGGAACATTCGTGGTATAAAATGTGGAATAGCATTGAAAACAAATCCAAATACAAAAAGAGGCAAAAAAAGGAAGGCTGCCAGCAATCGGACAAGAAACAGTGACCAACGTGTATCTCCTGCATTCCTGACTTGCATGTCAGAAACACCATTTTTATGAATGTTCCCGAAATATCCGGAAGTTTCATTGATGAGTTCATCAAAGATTTTAGGATCAGTGATTTCGATTTGTTCAATTTTATCAATCACTTCCTTTTGAGCATGGAAAAGCTGCAACCTTTTGTCGTTATTGAAAAAATGGGTTTTAGAATAGGCCTGACCGACCAGATGGCTGATATTTTCATATTCCTGATAATATTTATTGCTTTTGATATCAATGGTCAGGCTTGAAATCCGGGAATAAATTTTATCGCGCAGACTGATCATGGCTTTTTGCGGATTCTCGGCATATTCAGTCTGGTAATGATCGATCCCGATGGGTTCACCATATTGCACAATGATCGATCGGTTAAAATCCCAGTAGTGGGTGTAAAATATGCCCACAGGAACAATTTGCAAATACAGGTTAAAACCGTTCTTTTCTTCAGCTTCAAGGGCAATGCGTGGAATAGCCTTTTTGTGCGGCAACATTTGCCTTTTACCTGAATGAGCTGCTTCAGGAAAGAGTGCAATTGTTTCCTTCTTTTCCAGAATATGTGTGACCTGCTCAAAAATTTGTTCGTTGTTCGAAAGATTTTCCTTGCCGTCACGAATGCGGTAAATGGGCAATAATTTCAGGTACTTCAGAAACGAACCAACGGTTTTTGATTTGAAAAGATCGGCTCTTGCCAGCCATACCGTCTGGTACGGATTGGTACAAGCTATAGCCAGCGGGTCCATCAGTGCATTTTGGTGATTGGCAGCAAAAATGATTGGTTTTCCTTTAGGGATCAAATGCCGGCCGGTCACCACCACTCTTTTGTGAGTCAGCCTAAAGGCAAACCGTACATAACTCCTGATTATTTCGTATCCTGTCGGCCAGTTTTTCATATCAGGCAATCACAGGTCTGCGTGACCAGACAAAAGCTACAGTTAATCCACTGATAATATGCCAGATTCCCCACCATGCAGCAATTATTGCCATTCCTCCCAGTTCCATTTCAGGAGGAAAAATTTTAGGATTAAACATGAGTGCGAGTGCCAGTCCTGAATTTTGTATTCCGGTTTCGATAGAAATAGTGCGTTGTTCGGTTTGTGGTAGTTTCATTATTTTACTGAAGAAATAACCTGTGGCCAATGCCAATCCGTTGTGGAGTAGAACGATGAAGAAAACTAAATGAACGTAACTGGTGAATTGCGAGAAATTGGCAGAAAGCATGGCAACTACCATCAGGATGAAAAACAGCAGCGAACCCCGGCTGATTGGTTTTTTGATTTTTTCAGTCAGTTTGGGAAATTTTTTTGCCACAAACAGCCCAATGATCACGGGAATTCCGAGTAAAATAAAAACGGTCTGAAACATCTGATATTGGTCGACTTCCAATGGTCGCAGCAAACCAGCCGCACCATGTGCATTGTAAAAGTTGATGTATAAATCTCCCCAAAGGGCGAAATTGAAAGGGGTGAAGAAGATGGCTGTTGAGGTGGAGGCGGCAGTAAGGCTCACCGAAAGGGCAACATTGCCCTTGGCCATTGAACTGATAAAATTTGAAATGTTACCACCTGGACAGGCTGCCACCAGAATCATTCCCAGGGCAACGGTAGGAGTTGGCTTAAGCAACAGAACCAGCAAAAAGGTGAAGGCAGGCAATAAAAGGTTTTGGCTAATAAAACCTATAATCGCTGATTTAGGTTTATACAGGATTTCTTCGAAGTGTTCTACCTTAATGCCCAAAGCTACACCAAACATGATAAATGCAAGTGCAATATTCAGGAAAACTAATCCGGAGGGAGAAAAATTCAGGCGGACATGGTCTAGAATTTCAAGCGAATTGTTCATAAAAGTCTCAAGTTTAGCAAAGTTAGAGACCTTAAAAGTAAAAAACTATGGATGAAACAAAAGCTTTCAACCATAGTTTTCTTAAAGATGCCTGCGATTGGATTAGAAATTCAATAGTTTCATGATTTTTTTTGGAATATCTGTATTCTCCATGATACCGGTGAAATTTTCGGAACCGGGGCCGTAAGCAAAAACGGGAACCATAACAGCAGTGTGTTCGCCGGAAGTGAAGGCTCCTTTCACCATTCCCGTTTTCATATCGCCTCCAACGATAGCCATTCCTCCGGTTTCATGATCAGCGGTTACAATGATTAGTGTTTCGCCATCTTTAGCGGCAAATTCGAGCGCTTTGCCTATGGCCTGATCAAAATCCAGCATTTCGATGATTACGTATCTGGTGTCATTCTGATGTCCGCCCCAGTCAATTTGTGAACCTTCAACCATGATGAAAAATCCTTTTTTGTTCTGATCCAGAATATTCAGCGCGGTTTCAGTTGAAAGAGGCAGGTTCATTTTACGCTTAATGGCAATGTCGTTGTGTTCGTCAGCAGTAAGTCCGGCCAGTTTCCCGGTTTTTACCTGAGCTATTTCGTCCATATTTCGAAGTACCTGATAGCCTTTTTGCTGAAGTTCTTTCGTGAGGTCGCGTTTATCTTTACGATCGGAAAAGTGTTTGTAACCGCCACCAATAAACACGTCGATGTCAGTTTTCAGAAAATCGGCAGCAATGTCTTCGTAACTACCCCGACTTGCCTGGTGGGCAATGTATGAAGCCGGTGTGGCGTGAGTAATGGCCGATGTAGAGACTAATCCGGTGGCCAGTCCTTTTTCTTCGGCCATTTCCAGAACTGTTTTGATGGCAACGCCTTTGGCATTCACACCAATAGCGCCGTTGTATGTTTTTTGTCCGGCTGAAAGTGCAGTACCACCGGCAGCCGAGTCGGTAATGTAATTATCGGACGACTGTGTTTTCGAAAACCCCACCTGTTTAAAATTATCGAGGAACAGATGCCCGCCGTTGGCTGTCAGTCCGGCAAAAATGGCCGATACACCCATTCCATCGCCAATCATCATGATTACGTTTCTGGGTTTTTGGGTTTTAAACTTCTGAGTGTAGGTTTTTACATCGTATTTTGGTCCTCCTAAATACGTTTTGGTAGAATCTTCTTTGGAAAGCGACTTGTAGTTTTCCTGGCTGTATAACTGCTGAAAACTAATCAACAGAGTCAAAATAATTAATGATTTTAATTTCATTTCGGAATAGATTTGTTTGGTTTATAATTTTTGCCTGATACCAGGGAATATGTTTTTTACATGACAGGCAAAACTAGCTTTTTTTGATTTCCTGATTAATACAAAATTGTTAAAATTATATGACTTATTATCTTTTGTCTTGTATTCCCATTCATCCCGGTTAAAATTATCATTGATGCCGTAGTCAGTCCGGTTATCACTAAAACAATCTTTCAGAATATTCAGCACCCTGAAATTGATGATAATCTGTTCGGCATTTTTATAGGTGATGTGGGCAATCCGGGCATATTTACTGACTGAAATTTTCTCATGTTCTCCGAGATAATCGAGCAGGCATTTTTCGGCTTCGGAATAGGCTATCAAGATTCCATCCGAACTTTTCTGTTTCTTCCAGACTTCGATCATGATTTTACTGGACAGTCGGTTTTCATCGTCTTTTCTGAAATAGGCCCACCACTTGCCTTCTTCGTCGAGTGCAAAATGAGGTTTTTCAGTACTGGGGTCAACGATTATTTCCAGCACTGTTTTTCCCTCAGCGATGTGTTGCCTGATAGTGAAATCGATAGCTGGTTTTGAATACATTTTTGCGGCTGGTTCAACCATGTAATATTCTTCGTCTGATCGGACTCCAGCAATGCGACCATTATCTTTTATTCCAACGAGTAGCCGTCCTCCATCGGCATTGGCAAAAGCCACGAGAAGATCGGGCGATTTTCCTCGAATCGCTGATGCAGTATTTAAAATCCTGCGTCTGATGCTCGCCTTGTTGGATGAGATTAAACAGATAGTTATTCAAGAGAAGATAGTTTCAACGTTCAACTTATGCCTTTCCGGTATATCTCGTCCTAAAGCCAAACATTTATTAATTCCTGAAGGATTGTAGGCAAGCATTTCATATCCGTCAATATGAAGTCTTTTAAGGTATAATTTGATTGCTTCTGTGTTTTCTTCAGTAGCTGTTATTTCAGGAACCATCGGGGTACGAACAATGAGGGTTTGCCGCTTTTCTGATTGAAGTTTATAGAGATTCTCCAGGATTAGATCATTATATTGGCCAGTATAGAAGTAGTGTTTTTTCCTGTTCATAACTTTTAAATCGAAATAAATAATATCGATGTAGGGTTTTAATAACTGTTCAAAGAGTTTGTAATTGAAAAACCCAGAGGTTTGAACCGCAATATTGATCGATTGTTTTTTTAATTCCCTGCAAACCTTTTCCAGATAGGGGATATGCACTAAAGGTTCCCCTCCGGAAAAAGTAATTCCACCTCCCGATGATTCATAAAATGCTTTATCGCGCAGTAGTATTTCGATCAGTTTTTCCGGCGAATACACAGTCCCAATTTGTTTTAAAGCATTGAAAGAACAAGCCTCAACACACTTGCCACACCCGGTGCACTTTTCACGATTAAAAAGCCTCACCCCCGGCCCCTCTCCAAAAAGAGAGGGGTGAAGAGATTCGGAATTATAAGAAATCGCGTTTTCGGGACAACTCCTTATGCAGGTATTGCATTTTACGCATTTGTCAGCATACCACGCAATTTCGGTTCGATGGATTTGAGATTCAGGATTATGGCACCAAACACACCGCAGTGGACAACCTTTAAAAAAAACGGTTGTCCGGATGCCGGGCCCGTCAACAAACGAACCCCTGACCAGATCAAATATCAGCGGAATAGAACTCATTTCCCAGGAGCAAATTGCAATTTTAGATTCTTGGCCATGTAGGCGAATTTAGCAAGGTAGTTCAGATTGCCGGTGTACTGAACTTCGCTGCTTAGAATTGCACCGATAATATCAGGAGAGTCGGAGAATAAGAAATTTTTCAGCGCTTTCCCGTCTTTAAAAATGACTGTAACATTCGTATTATCGATAACATGATTGATCACCTTCATTTTTGAACCTGAAAAAATAACTGAAGCATCAATCCTTCCGTCCTGACTTTTGAAAGCATAACGGGCATTAAAATTTTCGATATTTCTTCTGAATTTCTTGTTGAGCGCCAGATACAAATCCATGAAATTAAGCAGGATTTCAAGGAAAAAATCGAGTGATTCTTCTTCCAGGCATTTAACAAATTTTTTTTGTGCCAATCGCATCAAAAAACTCTTTATGGGATGTAGCAACCAGTTCATAGGATTCGGAATTAAAGATTTTCGGTTAAGCTAAAATCAGCGGGTAACGGAACAGCTTGTCCGGAGAACAAATTATACTGGGTTCGGGTGATCAGCTCGTCTTTCATTGCTTCGCTCAGATCCTTATAATAGGCAGAGTATCCGGAAACACGGACAATCATTTCAGGATATTTTTCGGGATATTTTTTAGCCTCTATCAAGGTTTTATAATCCTGAATATTGAATTGAACCTGCATTCCTCCCTGGATGAAAAAACCATCGATCAGGTCGCCGAATTTCGATAAATATTCAGCGCCATTACCATTCGTAACGATAGGCGTAAATTTGATATTGAGCGCCCATCCGCCGGGGATGGATTTATGGTCGAGCGAGGCAATCGCATTAAAAGCTTCGGTAAGGTTTTGAGCTGCTTGTGATGCAGGAGTAATGCCACTCGAAAATACCTCATGGGCTTTTCGTCCGTTGGGTAAAGCGCCGGCAAGTTTTCCCTGGCCGGCATGAGTGGTCATCGTCCAAAATGCAGGCCGATAGGTACCACCCCGGTAATTTTTATGTGATTGCAGAATCTGGTATATATCATTCACCAACAGTTGCGAGTTTTTCAACGCAATCGGGTTTTCGGTACCAAACTTTACCGACTTGTTTTTCAAATAAGCCTGCAGGGTAACTTGTGCCGGATCAGCAAAATTTTGCCTGATGGCTTCGGCCAGTTCTTCCATGCTGCATTTTTTTTCAGTAAATACGGCCTGTTCAATGGCATTGAGTGAGTCGCAAACATCTGGAAATGCAAGAAAACTGGCACCGGATGAATTGTAAAGAGCGCCGCCATAAATCAGGTCGCGGCCTTGCTCCAGTGGTCCTTCAAAAAATGCTGAAAGAAGTGGAGTGGGGGCAATTTCCTGATGAATAAGTCCCATTTTTTCATTGAGATCAACCGCATTTTCCAAGAGCCAGGTCAGTTGTGTTTTAAAGGCCTGATAGAACTGTCCAAAGGATGTAAACTGTCGTGGATCGCCGGTTTGAGGGCCAATCTGTTCACCACCCATGGTCATCTTTTTACCATCGAAAAGCGCAAGTTCCAGCACCGATGAAAGATTAAACATGATCGATGAAGATGAAACATAGTCCCTGCCGGTACTTGCCAATTCAACACAACCCACAATGGCGTAATCTCTTGCATGTTCCAGCGACACTCCTTGATTAACCACTGTTTGAATATCGGTGATGTCGTTATGGAAGGCTGGTATGGCTTTGGTCTTTAGAATGACTTCAGCCACCCGCTGGCGATACTGCATCGTGTTCACTTCCGGATGATACCTTGCATTTACACTCGGATCGCGCAAACGCATCAGCTCTGTTGTCTTCAGGAACAGGTATGTCAGATCGTTCACCGCATCCTTGCCATTTTTATCAACACCACCAAATGTAACCGCAGGAGTCGAACCCGCTCCCCCCAGAGTTTTTCGGCAGCTTCGGGTACAAGGTTGGTGTTGTCGGCAATTTTCAGCCATAAACAGCAACATATATTCAGCGCTTCTTCAATGGTAATTTTCTGGTTTTCAGAGTCGCTTTTAAAATAGGGATAAAGCACTTGGTCCAGACGACCGGGGCTCATGGCCATATTGATATTTTCTGCATGAATACCCACCTGACACAACCACAAAGCATTGGCTGCCTCCCTGAAATTTCTTGCCGGTTTTGCAGGAACCTGAGCACAAATTGCGGCAATCTGTTCGAGATCCTGTTTCCGGAAAAAATCAGTTTCTTTCAGGGCTAATTTTTGGGCCTCTTCTGCGACATTGCCCGCATAATTGATAATTCCCTGAAGTGCAATTTGAACCGCCTGGTAAAACGCAATTTGTTGGTCAATTTCTTTTCCCTTTTCCCGGGTCAGTAATTCTTTTTCTTTGTCAGAGGCTTCAGCAATAAGGACTTCGAGTCCTTCAGCAAGTGCACGGCTGTAACCGGGAACACAATGTGAAATACAACCGGCTTTACCACTGATGTAATACACTATTTTTTCAAGTAGTTGCAGTGACAATGGATTATTAAACCGCTTCCTTGTTACCTCAAGCACGGTATTGTCCATCCAGAATGGGAAAATCTCAAAATTGCAGGTTTCAGCATCTTCTTTGGTTAGTTCCTGGGGATTTATATTTCTGGAACTGATGGTGTCTAACTCGGGCCAGATGGATAGCCCCATAAACTCCGGATACAAAGGAGCTCCAATTGGTTTGGAGGTGGTGGTTCCGCCAAGCAGGTTGTCATCGAATAACAATGCTTTTCTGTTGGTCAAATAGTGATTAATTGCTTTTGCTCTTACCACCTGAGGATTTTCATTGGGTGTTTTATTGTTTTTCAAAAATTCAGTCATCAGTTTGGCCCGTTCAATGCAAACTGCTGTTTTTGTTTTGAAATGCAAGTCCCGTAATTTCTTTATCAGAGGCAGGTTCTCCAGGGTGAATTCCTGCAATCTTATATCCTGAATAGTGTTCATGGGTTTTAAGGTTAATTTTTTATATGCTCTAACTATTATGCCGCGCAAATACCATATTTGGGTAAAATATCACGGAGTACTGCAAGCCGGTGCTTTTGCAGGGCATCGTGAAAATATCTCCAATTGCTCGTTAGAAAGCTATCGTGATAGGGGAAACGATCTGTTCTAAGATCAAACTTTCTTTCAGTTCCAAGGGCCTCGTATTTCCAGGAGCCGGTTCCTTTTGGGAAATAGGTAATTTTTTCCTCTCCTTTTTCCGCAAAAGAAAAATCTCCGTTGAAAATAGAATCTATCCAATTTTGATGGCGTATTTTGCCATCCACATTTCTAAACGCAAGAATATTCCTTTCAATTTGATCCAAGTCCTGCTTCGGAATTTCTTGTGTAACGATATATTCAGGGTCTTTCCTGCGAAAACGTACCATTATCTGGAATATACTTTCAATTGCTTGTTTGAAGATCAGCGGATTATTCCTTTCAATTTTTTTATTCAATCCGTTGGTATATTGCCACTTTAGAAAAGGAAGGTCAGGACAGGTCAGTGCGGCGCCATGACCCAGAGGCAGCACCTTCCCAATAAATAGGCTTTTTATGGAATTGATTTTGTCTTGCCAGCTTTTTTTTTGTTCCAGTATGCCGTCACTATCCAATTCTTTGACTTCATTAATTTGATGACTTACACCAGCAAATTCCTGATGTGCGAAAGTATCGGCAAAAACATGCATGGTAATTCCTAACCGGTGGAGGGCATAAGGTTCATCAGCATCGAAAATGCAAAGAGCAACCATATCCCGGGCAACAAAACTTCCTGGTGTGCAAACCAGCTTTTGAATGAATGTTCCATCAGGGTCCTCTCCCGGTTTTTTCCCTCCATTACCGGGCAGAAAATGAAAGGGAAGCATCGCAAAGCGGTTAGCCAGTGGCCTGAAGTTGCGCAGGTCAATCAACTTATGGGCTGAACTGATTCTACTATAATAGGCATCGTTGGAAAACCGGACTAACCCATTATTAACAGCGTCGTCAACATACTGTGATGAATAGGCAACAACAGCTGCTTCGTCTGCAGAAAATCCTGCAAGCCTGGCAATGATGTAAGTAACCGCGTGATGAAAATCTATTTGCATCGTTTTTTCTGGTTTTCAAAGGATAATTTGATCAGCTTTTCTTTTTAAGCCACAGATAAAACAGCACCAACGACCCCCAGAAATAAATATAAGTGAGCGTTAAACCTATAGCAAAAGGTCCGGTCAGGAGTGAATAGTATTCGCCAGCTTCATATTTTGCCTGAGTACTTGAAATATTAAATGTTGAATTGAAAAGAGCAAGGATAATGAATCCAGTAAGAACAAAGAGACCAATATAAGTAAGCCTAAGCAGTTTATCCTTCCCTTTCAGAAGAAGTACAATTCCGAGTTCGAGGCCAAGCCAGGTTGGAAGAACCGCACAGGCTAATAAAACATAGGCAAAGGCAGCCCTTAAAGGGTGGTCGGTAATATGATCTACCCAGGGCCACATAAAATTAACCTCCCAGGCTGGCCATCCCAGGAAATAATAAACTGGAGTCGGTGCGATAAAAATAGCTGCATAAGCCAATGTTATAAAGCGGATTAAAAGCTTTTTGTTTTCATCCTGACTCATGATTAACTTTTTGCCACCTTCAGCAAGTATCATTCCGCTCATGGCGGCTATTGGAATGTCCATTGCTAGCATAACAGTTTCCTTTCTTTAGTTTAAGTGATATAAATATTGAAAATTACCGATTTGTGATTTGCAGCTAACCGTTTGATATGAATGGTTTATTGCTTATTGGCAGCAAGTTTCCTGCTCCTGGCTCTAAACCATAAGCCTGACAGGATACCTGTAATGAAAAGATAGCTCATAATCCACATCCATCCTGTGAAAAAAGGAGGTTCGCCAAAAGGATATCCGCCGTTGTTGCGGATTTCGTCATAAGTACCGATTTGGCTCCAACACCCCCATTTCAAAATGAATGGCAGTGCTGTGAGAAAAATTCCCGCGATTATTCCCGCAATTACAAAAACATCCCGTTTGGTTTTATACCAGTAATGGCCCAGCAAATATCCGGCATTTCCAAGCAGAATCATTGCAATAACAAAGAGCGCGTAGATAGCGGCTACAAAAGGATTATTGTAGGAGTTTTCAATCCATTGAACCGAATACATGGCCTCCCAGGCAGGCCAGCCAACCAATAAAAATAATCCGCCTGGCGCAAATCCACACGAAAGATAAATATTGAAAGGCCCCAGGAGTTTACTGGTAAATAAATTGGATTCTTGTTGTAAATATTTTTTTGAAATCAAGGCAAAAACTTGTCCGATAGTAAAGGCTGCAGGTAAATCAACTTGTATCATAAGATTAAGTTTTTATGATTTAACTTCCGAACTTTCTGCTTTTTTTGTATTCAGAATTTATGGGTAATCGATTAACTATCACATCAATTCTGCATAAAATTTAGTAAATATTTAGTTATTTATAATCCTTAACAGGTGAATAATTTTTAAAATCAGTATTTATATCAGCTAACCTACTGATAATCAACAGTGAGTTAAACTTCAATTCCGAATAAAATCCTTACCACATAACCTAATCCGAAAGAAATAAGACCAACAACCGTGCTCAAAATCACCATTTCTGTAAATCGTTTTCGGAATGGTTGGTCGTTGGCCACCGAAATATAATAGGTAAACAGGAAAACGATCAGGATCGAATCAAACAGTGCAGCCAGCAAGGCAACATATACGGACGTAAAAATCAGGAAGGGCGCTACCAGGAATATCACTGCAATAATGTATGCAATTCCGGTAAACACGGCTGATTTTATGGCCAGATCCTCTTTTCCTTCAGCTTTGTTCGATAAATATTCTGACGATGACATCGAAAGCGCACCAGCAATGCCGGTGATGATTCCGGCCAATGCCACCAGTTTCGTATTTTGAAGGGCGAAAGTCAATCCGGCTAAGGTCCCAAGAATTTCCACCAGAGCATCATTCAATCCTAAAACAATCGAACCCATGTATTTCAGGTGTTCTTCCTGAATTAGTCCGATCAACTCTTTTTCATGCTTATTTTCATCCTCCGCAACGTTCAGCGCTTCAGGAACCTCTGTAGCAATCAGTCCGTAGTTGATCTGAGCTTTTGCCTCACCTTTCTCCATCAGTTTCAGGCCAAAAGTTAAGCCAAAGAGTTTGGATATCCAGTAATATTTCCATATTTCCCACTGGCTGGGCGAAACTTCTTTATTGGTATAGGTTCCCCACATTTTGTAATGTCTCAGCTCATCGGCAGCAATCTGGTTCAGCACTTTTTTGTTTTCGGCATCACTGGATTGTCCGGCGAGTTTACTGTAAATGTGATATTCCGTAATTTCCTCACGCTGAGCGTAAATCAACTGCTGGCGAATTTCAGGAGAAATGGGTTTTTTTATCATGGTTAATTTTTTTTTATCCACTCGTACATTTGGTAGTGCTCGGCAGTCATGCCCAGATGTTCGTAAACACCGTGAGCAGAAGTGTTGGTTTTGTCGGCATACAGGCGGATACCACGCAAATCAGAATTTGAATCGACCAACTCCTGAATGTGTTTGTACAAGCGGCTAAAAATGCTTCGTTTACGGAACTCAGGCAGAACATAAACCGACTGAATCCACAGTACCGTTCCGTTGCGCCAGTCGCTCCACTCAAAAGTGGTAAGCAGCGAGCCCACTACCTGTCCGTTAAGTTCTGCCACATAATAAATCCCTTTCGACGCATCGGCAAAAACGGCTGCGACACCCAATACAACGGTTGGTTCGTGCAGCTCGAACTGTTCAGTTTCGAGAGCCATTGCCAGCTGAAATTCTACGATTCGGAATGAATCTGTTTCGGTTGCCTGTCGGATCATCATTTGTAAGTGTTTTATAATTGAGGACTAAAATAACAAAATAGTTTAGCTCTCCGGAAACTGTTTCGATATTAAACCTGAAACAGGAGTTCAGGTTCACCGGCAAGTCATGTTTTTTCGTATTTTGGGCAGAAAATTGATCTTGCCCGATATGATAAAAATTATTGTTGCTTCTAAAAATCCGGTGAAGCTGGATGCCGTAAGAGAAGGGTTGTCCGTTTTTCTGAATGATAAGTTTGAATTAACCGGAGTGTCGGTTGAAAGTGGTGTGTCCGATCAGCCGATGAGCGATGCCGAAACCATGCTTGGCGCAGCGAACAGGGTAGAAAATGCCCGGGTTCAATTCCCGGGGCACGACTTTTATGTGGGTGTTGAAGGGGGTGTCGGGGATTCCGTTTCAGGATTAATGGCTTTTGCGTGGATTGTGATCAGCAACGGCGAAAAAACAGGAAAAGCCCGGACAGCAAGCTTTTACCTTCCTCCTGAAGTGGCAAAGCTGGTGCATCAGGGAATAGAGTTGGGTGATGCCGACGATATCGTCTTTGCCAAACAAAATTCGAAGCAGCAAAATGGGGCAGTTGGATTGCTCACCAGAGATGTTATTACCCGCAAATCGCTTTATTTACCTGCCGTGCAGATGGCATTCATTCCGTTTTTAAATCCTGAATTGTATTCGTAGTCGAGGTGAAATGCTTAATTTTCGTTGTCCAGAATGGTGTCAATCTGGATTTTATTTTCAGGAAGATAATTCGTAGCAACGTCCCACAATATTTCATAATCTACACCGAAATATTCATGGGAAACTTTATTTCGTAATAAATACATTCATCCCATGGGACTTCCGGATATTTGGCCTTTATCTCGACTGGTATTTTCCTTGATGCCTCACCTATAACTTCAAAGTTGCGAATTACGGCATCAACTGTTTTGTAATCTTTTTTAAATTCGGGGAAGGTGAAATCTTCAATATATTCTGCAATTCGAGACATTGCAGTTTGAATGTCAGATAGATACATTAAATGTGTTCGGCTTGTTTTTTTCACTTACACGTAATTTACTTGCTTCAAAATATTGTCTTTGATCTGTTCTTTCAACGCGTTTTTGGTAACTAAATCAATTTTTCGCCCAAAGATTTTTTCGAGATAAATTTCAAGAGTAAAAATTTTCCAGCCTATTGGTCTTTCTAATTCCACAAGAAGATCAATATCGCTTTCTTCTGTGTATGAACCATCAGAGAATGATCCAAAAAGACCTATCTCACTGACAGCATAGTTTTTGTGGAGTTCTGGTTTTAACTCCCTAAGTTTTGATAATATGTCAATCTTTGTAATCATTCTCCAAATATAACTATTTCTACAATTTTCTGAAACTTCCTTTGGTAGAGCAAAATTTCAAATTAGCAGCAACAGTTACTGATTCTGTAGTTCTTCCCAGTATTCTACCGCGCGACGGGTATGAGGAATCACAATGGTTCCGCCAACCAGGTTGGCCACCGAAAATATTTCGAAAACCTCGTCGGTTGTTACTCCCAATTCATGGCATTTCCCCAGGTGATATTTGACACAATCGTCGCAGCGAAGCACCATCGATGAAACCAGTCCGAGCATCTCCTTGGTTTTGGTACTCAATGCACCCTTTTGGTAAGTCAGGGTGTCGACGCTGTAAATGCGTTTCATCACTTTGTTGTCGGCCGCCATGATTTTTTCGTTCATCCGTTCGCGGTAATTGTTAAAATCGTCGATTAACTGGCTCATAGATATTTAGTTTTAAGATTGAGTGTGCTCCAAAAAGTCAAAAATAATTAAAATGCCACGAAGACTCAAAGCCCCAAAGAAACACAAAGTATTGATATAATTTTTTTAGCCCTTGTGATAACCTTGGTGTTTTGGCGCCTTTGTGGCAGGGAAATACTTTTCGGAGTAAATTAAAGATTCATCTGTATGTTTACGGACAAAGTTTCAGGTTTTTGTCTCCTAAAACCACCTCAGAGTGGATTTAGGTGGCTTTATCTCAAAAAAATTAACATTCAGGAAAAATTCCAATGTCCGGAGTGAGTTTTTTAGAATATGTTTTTTCACTGAATAGCTTCCAAATACTTTGATTAATAGCAGTTTTGTGACAATATTGGCTCCTGTATTCCGAAACAAAGTACCGTTCGCTAATGGGTAGTTGTGCTATTTAAATCTTATATTTGCAAACTCAAAAACTGATCGTATGAGGTATTTGTGTGGTGTCGTCTTTTTATTTGTGCTTTTCAGTTCACAGGGGTATGCTCAGATTGATACGCTTGGACTGAATTCAGGCATATTTAGCCAGACGGCAAAAATGGAGAACCTTCTCGGGAAATTACAGATCAGACAAGATCCCCGGATTACCGATTTACTCATCCGTCATTCTCAGATTAATCAGCGCCGGCGCGGAACCGATGGGTATCGCCTGGAAATTTTCTTCAGTTCCGAAAATAAAGCACGGGAGCAAGCTATGCGGATTAGAAACGAGTTTAATCTCATTTTTCCGGATATTCCCAGTTACCTGCTGTTTCAGACTCCCAATTTCAAAGTGAGGATCGGTGATTTCCGAAACAAGAGTGAAGCCTTAAAAACAAAGAATTACATCGCATCGAAATATCCCGATGCCTTTATCGTTAATGATATGATCAGGTTTCCGGAACTATTTCCAGAACAAATAGAACAAACCGAAGAACAATGAGCGAACTGATTAAACATGAGTGTGGGATTGCATTGATACGGTTGCGTAAACCACTTGAATATTACAAGGAAAAATACGGTACCTGGCAATATGGCCTGAACAAACTGTATCTGCTGATGGAGAAACAACACAACCGTGGACAGGACGGAGCCGGAATTGTGAACGTGAAGATGGAGCTCGATCCGGGTCAGGAATATATAAACCGTCACCGTTCAATTGAAGATAACCCGATCAAAAACATTTTTGACAAGGTTGCCAAAGGAATTAAAAAGGCCGAAAAAAATAAACCAAAAGACGCTGACATTCGTTGGATTTATGAAAATGTACCTTTTTCGGGCGAAGTTTACCTCGGTCATTTGCGTTACGGAACGTTCGGACGAAACAGCATCGAATTTGTTCATCCCGTCATGCGGCAGAACAACTGGAAATCGAGAACGCTGGTGCTGGCCGGAAACTTCAACCTGACCAATACCGACGAACTGTTCCATAAATTGATCGCTCTTGGGCAACATCCGAAAGCCTACACCGATACAGTGACCGTTCTTGAAAAAGTGGGCCACTTTCTCGACGAAGAAAATCAACTTCACTTCCGGAATTACAAAAATGAAGGATATTCGAACCGTGAAATTTCACCGCTGATCGAAAAAAATCTGGATGTTCAGAAAGTACTCGAAAATGCCAGTAAGGACTGGGACGGAGGATATGCCATTGCCGGAATGTTTGGTCATGGCGATGCGTTTGTCATGCGCGATCCGTGGGGGATCCGGCCTGCATTTTATTATTACGACGATGAGATTGTGGTAGTTGCCTCCGAACGTCCGGTTATTCAGACTGTGATGAACGTGAGGGCTGAAAGCGTCAGCGAAGTGAAGCCTGGCGAAGCCCTGATCATCAAAAAAGACGGGTCGGTTTCAAGTAAAATGATTCGGATACCACATACCCGCCGGTCGTGTTCGTTCGAACGGATCTATTTTTCGCGAGGAAGCGATAAGGATATATACCAGGAACGCAAAATGCTGGGCCGGTTGCTCTCGCCTGCCATCCTGAAATCGATCAACTACGACATTGAAAATACGGTATTTTCCTTTATTCCGAATACTTCCGAAACAGCTTTCTACGGACTCGTCCAGGGAGTGCGGCAATATTGTGTCGATTGGAAAATCAAAGAGTTGAAGGCACGCAACGGCAGTATGACCAACGAGGAAATGGAAACCATTCTGACGGTTGAACCAAGGGTTGAAAAGCTGGCCATTAAAGACGTGAAACTGCGCACCTTTATTGCCGACGATGCCAGCCGCGACGACCTGGTGGCTCACGTTTATGATGTGACATACGGAATTATCCGCAACAACACCGATACGCTGGTCATTATCGACGATTCGATCGTTCGCGGAACTACCCTGAAGAACAGTATCCTGAAAATACTGGACCGTCTGCACCCGAAGAAAATTATTGTGGTTTCTTCTGCCCCGCAAATCCGCTATCCCGATTGTTACGGCATCGATATGGCTGTTCTTGAAAAATTTATTGCCTTTAACGCGGCTATTGAGTTATTAAAAGACACCAACCAGAAACACGTGATTGATGAGGTTTACCGTAAATGCAAAGAGCAGGAAAACCTTCCAAAGGAAGAAATCGTAAATTACGTCAAAGAAATTTACAAACCATTTAAGGCAGAAGAGGTGTCGGCCAAAATTGCTGAACTCTTGAAACCTGACGAATGCAAAGCCGAGGTGGAAATCATTTACCAAACCATCGAGAACCTGCATGTGGCCTGTCCCAACGATACCGGCGACTGGTATTTTACCGGTAATTATCCAACCCCAGGCGGTAACAAGGTGGTAAACACTTCGTTTATCAACTACATGGAAGGCAAAGACGGAAGGGCATATTAGCTTCAAGTTCCAGGTTCCAGGTTCCAGGTTCCAGGTTCCACGTTTGAAATGTGAAATTCTTTCCTATTCCGGCAAAGGCCAGTCTTTGAATTCCTTGGTGCGTACATAAGTTTCGATGTGGCGGTCGGTCTTTGCCTCGTAAATGTCTGAGATGGTCAGGATAATTCCGGTTTCTTCCACGTTGCCAAAATGATCGTTGATCACGGTTCCGAATGTTTTCATCGACGGGCTCAGGTTCATGTACGAATTGATCAGCGGAGGAATGTTCTCGCCAAATTCGCGTACCTTTTGTGAAAGAATTTTGTAGTCTTCTTTGTACGATCCACCGTTGAATACTTCTTCCATTTCTTTCATATTGATTCCCAGATCCATTGGTTTGATCGGGGTCACCAGGTTTTCATGGTCATTAAAGTACTTCAGGAAGAAATATTGAATCAGGTTACGTGCATGGGTGTGAAAATGGGTGTACATGGTCACTTTCCCGAAGAAATATTTGATTTCGGGATGATCGACAATCAAGGCGCCCAACCCATCCCATAAATTATCGAGGGCAAACAGCGCTTTAGCTCCGGCTTTGCTCGATTGGTAATGTGGTTGAACAAACGAACGGCCCAACTCAAGCGTATAAGGAAGATATTCTTTAATAAATTTTTCAGAGAATCTAAACAAATGGGTGGTTGCAAGATTTACAATCCCGTTTTCATCGACCGGAACGTCTTTGCACAATATATACCGGTATCCGCCAATGATTTCAAGAGCCTGGGGGTCCCAAACGATCAATTGTTTATAAGGATCATCGCAGGTGTCATAAGAGTCAATGTCAACTTCCTCACCCATTCCTCCCCCTGCGTCCCGAAATGTAATTTCCCTTACACGTCCAATCTCCAGCATGACATTTGGAGAATCCTGGGCAGTAATGATATATATTTCGTTATCGCCTTTATTTGTCTTCCGCATCAACTTGTCCGGTGTCAGTTCGGCAAGCAATTTTGCTTTCGACACAGGTGCAATAATATCTTTCATACTATATAATCTGATTTTATAGAGGTACAAAATTATAAAAATCTGTCAGATATGTTTTCTTGCCTGAATATATCTTGATCCTACGACTGAATAGGTAACTTGTACACAATGTCCCTTACTTCGGCCGCCCATTGTTCGAAGGTTTTACTTTTGTCGAAATGGGTATAAGAGATTGGTTTTCCAAATATAATGGTGAATTCCTGGTTTTTATGTCCAAAAGTTTCGTCGGCAAGGAAAAACATTTCAAGGTTCCACTTTAACCTGAAGAAAGTACGAAAATTTGCCAAGCTGTAGAAAAATCCTGAATTCCGTCCACTTACATGAATAGGAATGACATCTCTCTGATATTCAACCGATTTGGCTATAAAATGTTTTTTCCATTCATAATCCTGAATTTTGCCCTTAATTCGCCGTGAAGCAAATCCGGAGGGAAAAATCAAAATTTGGTTGTCAGACGAATAGGCTTCATGGATTTGCCTGATCACATCTTTACTGTGGCCACCGTGCTTATTTAATGGAACAAATATTGGAGTCAGTTGAGGGATGCTCATCAATACATCGTTCACCAGGGTGACTGTTTGCCCCAGCAGCCGGTCGATGTTACACAGGATCAGAAGCGCATCGAATCCTCCCAGCGGATGGTTGGAGGCAAATATAAAACGTCCGGAAGAGGGAACATTTTCTGCTCCGTTAATTACCTGATGAACGTTAAACGCCTTGACCATGCTGCGGGCAAATTCAATTCCTCTTTCGTTGCCATGATTGGCCAGAAGCTCATTGATTTCGTCTATGTGCATGATTCGGGTAATGTACCGGTACACAAAACCGGGTAATCTTTTGGCAAGCTTTGGATTTTTTTCAAGAAATACTTCCCTGATGTTGATTGGTTTGACCGGCGCTTGTTTTTCAGGATTCATTGCTCATTTATAAATTGAAGTCGAAAATATAAAATAAATCATTAGTGACGGATAAAATTTTATTCAAGGATTCCGCTAGTAACCAAAGGTTGGTAGAATGAATATAAAAAGGCTTACCTTTTGTCCCGTACGAGACAATACAACGAATGGGTCTCAATATTTCTACCGAGCGATTTTCCAGATGGGAAATTTTGAAACAGATTCTCTTAATTAACAGCCAATTTCGTTTACAGCTACACGCAGGACTGCCGGGAAACTGGCACGTACGGTTCTTAGGGGGGAAGGGGGTGAAATTCCCCTGACCTACCCGGTTCAAAGCTTTATCATCGAAAACAGACTGGTCTTCAAGTGCGGAAAATATTGGGGGCGATTTAACAAAAAACAACTCATCGGGTTTTACAGCCCTTCCTGGCGGTAAGCGGATCTGGGGTTCATTCGGCGGACTTGGAAGCAACGCTAACTGGTGGTTTCTGGTGCGTATGAAACCTATGCGGTGAGCATCGGTATGGGCGACTACGGCAGGGATCCCGATGATGATTTAGAAGCATTCGTTTCAGATAAGAAGGAGGGGCTCTCTGTTCGTTGCGTTAAGGATTAGAAAATTTATTAAATATTGATTGTTATCCAATTACTTAGAGTCTTCTTTAATAAGACAAGGCCGTTTCATTCACATTGAAACGGCCTTGTTTTTTTAGGGCTAAAGTGGTTCACAAACGAAATAGTGTGTTTTGTACACAATTTTTGGAGCTTCATAATAAGCGGTTTACATTTAATAAAAAATAGAAGTCACTAACTCTAAAAATTGAAAATATGAAAACGAAAATGTCAATTATCCTTGTTCTGATCATGGTGTTCACAAACTCATGCGGACTATATGATGATCTCTTTGATACTGTTGAAGAAAATAGTTTTGTTGCTGATATCAGCTCAACTACCGAATTTGACTACCTGGTTTTTTTCGAAAAGGATGAATCCTTTCTTGCAATTGATCAGGAAAATGTATGCTTTTATCAAACTATACCACAACCTGTTTCGACCTTGCCATTGTTAGTCCCGAAGGTGAAATTTCTGTAATCAGAGAAGTGAATATTCCTGGTGATAAAAGAGAATATTCAAAATTGAAAAGCGCTGATCCATCTGATGTTCTAAGATGGACTTCTCATATTATGGGGGCTGTTACATGCGGGAGTGCAGTGATAGGAGGAACAGCAGCTACAGTTGCATCGCTTGGAGTTAGCGCCCCAGTCGCTGCGTTCTTAATTACTTTAGGATGTGGAACAACCGCCTTGAGTATTGCGACAGAATTTATTTCAGATGAGCAGATTGCAGATATCACAGGAATGTCAGCTAAAACATTAAAAAGTTTTTTGGCAATCACAAAATGTACATTGGGTGATTTAACAACTTGTCTGGAAAGCTCACTTGGTTTATTTATGGGAACTGCCGCTGATATTGTGAAATACCGCAAAGAAGAAATAAAGTTGGCACAAGGCTCGCTGGATGGCGGTTATGGCGATATTCAGGTAACATTAAGCTGGGATTCTTCTGCTGATATTGATTTATATGTGCAGGATCCAATGGGTGAATGGATTTGGTACAAGCATAAAAATGCCCAATCAGGGGGCTGGTTAGATGTTGATGACAGAGATGGTTTTGGGCCCGAAAACATTTTTTGGAAAAAAAAATGAATCCCCATCAGGGAACTATCAGGTATATGTACAACATTATGAGGGTGGCAATGCAAACTACTCAGTGTTGGTTCAGGCTTATGGACGAACCAAACAATACAAAGGATTTATTTCGCCCGGAGGAAAAACTTATATCACAGAATTCTCAAAAACATTTTTGAAAAGCGGACAGATTCAACCTGACGATATTGAATTACCAAGTCTCAGAAAAAATTGAACTCATAAATTTAAAAAAACAACTAGTGTTGCGTTAATTTAAAATTGACGGATAAAGCCTTCTAAGTTTGATTCGTGCTTGGTCATTTGTAAACTGCCAATTAACCTCGACAGTAATTCGGTCAGCCCGAAAGTAGCCAGTGCTAGCCAGACGGGCAAGGTCGCGCGGCCAAAGAATATCTTTTTGAATTTGTTTTTAGCCATGTATCAAGTGAAATGCGATTGCGAAGATCAGGAATTCTCCATCGAAACTCAAAGCAACCACCGAAGCGGTGAAAAAACAGTTTCCAGAGCGAAAACTGGTGGCTTGCCTCGAATTGCAGACCTTCAGTTCATTGAAAAAAGAGTTTCTTCCGCAGTATAAAAACAGCATGGATGCGGCTGATCTGGCTATTGTATATTTTAATCCACATACCATCGAGCACAAAAAACTGGAGCCCATTACCGAACAGCAGGTTGCCGATGCGTTCGATTCCCCGGGGCTGATGGTTTTAACGGATTCGGATCAGTTATTTGCTTTCCTGAGGTCTCAAAACTGGGAAAATGCCAACCTGTTGCTGATGACGTCCGGAAATTTTTCAGGCAAGAATTTGAAGGAACTGGCAGCAGAAATGGTGAAAAGAGTATAGGCAAACTGTTGAGGGTTACTGCATGTTACGATTCTGACTTAAACCATAGACCACTCTGTAATGATATCCATACACTGTAAAAATCATGGCATCCAAAAATGAGCCGGGTCGTTTTACAAGGGTCCAGATCAGAAATTTCCAAAACTCACCTCGACCTTTGGTGACAATGCCGATAATAATAATGGATCTGAAGAAGGCGGTCACCAAAGAAAACTGAATTCTTATCTGTTTGGAAGGTGGTTTGTTGTAGTTCAATAAAAATTGACGTATTCGCTGATAGTATGGCTTCGCTTCATAGATATTCCGAATCACCGATTTGTACCCTTCCAAAAGTTCGTCAGGGTTCATTTTCGGGATAAAATTCAATGTGAAATCAGTATTGTTTCCTGTTGATCCGTTTATTAACCTGTTTTCAGCATTCAGCCGCTCGTACAATTTGGTGTTTTTTGGCGCATTTAACAGTCCAACCATTGCCGACACGATTCCACTTTGTTGGATAAAATCGATCTGCCGTTGAAAAACCGAGGGAGAATCACTGTCGAAACCCACGATAAATCCTCCGGAAACCTGAAAACCAGCCTTTTGAATCTTCTTTACACTTAGAAGCAAATCCCTGTTTTTATTCTGCAATTTATTGCATTCCTGAAGCGATTGTTTCTCCGGAGTTTCGATACCAATAAACGTGTGGTTAAAACCTGTTTCGATCATCAATGTCATGAGTTCTTCGTCATCAGCCATATTAATGGACGACTGGATGCCAAAAGCAAAAGGAAAATGATGCAGCTGCATCCACTTTTTCATTGCCGGAAGCAAGTTGTATTTCACTTCTTTTTTGTTCCCGATAAAGTTATCGTCAACGATCGAAACCGGTCCGCGCCAATTCAGATTATACAAGGCATCCAGTTCTTTTAGAATCTGACTGGTATCTTTCATCCGGACCTCATGGCCGAGTAATGCGGTAATTTCACAGAAATCGCAGGTGAAGGGGCATCCACGCGAAACCTGGATATTCATTGAAGCATAGTCACTTCTCAACAACAAATGGTAGTCTGGCACCGGTGAACGCTTAATATCAGCATATTCATTAGTCCGGTATGTTTTTTGGAGCGGACGTCCCGAAGTTAAATCTTCCAGAAATCGGGGCAAGGTGATTTCTGCTTCATTCAATATAAAATGGTCGATTTGAGGAAAGTTTTCGGATTCCTGGGTAAACAGAGGGCCTCCACCGATCATCTTCACCCGATGTTTGTGACATTCCCCGATGACCTGGTTTACCGAATCCTTTTGGATGTTCATGGCGCTTATAAAAACATAATCAGCCCACACGATATCTTTCGTCTGAAGGGGAGTGACATTCATATCAACCAGTTTTTTCTGCCATGTGGCCGGGAGCATTGCCGATACGGTTATTAATCCAAGCGGAGGTACAGCTGCCTTCTTGGAAATAAAGCGCAGCGCGTGCCTGAAACTCCAGTACGAATCAGGACATTGAGGATATACCAATAAAATATTCATAAGACCTGAAAAATAAATTTGAGTAAAAGTATTTCTCAAATTTATCCTTCACAAAAAAAAGGGATTAACGGAGATTCGTTTGGGGCAAAATAAATTTTCTGAGGGTGATTTCAAAACTTCGGGGTGGGTGAGACTCGCCCCAGACCTTTTCAAAGCGATTCTTTAAGCTTCAATACATATTGGATTGAGACAGGAATCCGTTCGTCGAATCCTTTCAGCGTCAGCCAGTGATTGCTGTAATTCCGGCTGAGTTCTTCGATGTAATGTGTATTTACTATACAAATCCGGTGACAGCGTGTAAAATTGGAATACGGACTGAGTTGTTGTTCCATGTTTTTTAGAGTATTCCTCATTAGCTTCTTCCTGAAAACAAGACCTTCCTTAAACACAATTTCAACATAGTTATCGGCAGATTTAATAAAAGCAATATTTGAAATAAGGAGGTTTAAGTGCTCCCCACTATTCTCTGAAATAATCTCAATGGATTTGGTCAGGTAATCATCTTCCTGTTTATCGACTTTCCCTGGTATGATTTCTCTTTCCTGAAGGAGCCTTATGTTTTGCTCTTTCAATTCCTTAAAAGTATCATTCTGCCATAAAGCTACCGGAGGCGCCAGACAGATTAAAACGACCTTAAGCATGATGAAAAAGGAAATACTTACTGATCCCACATACCTCATATAGAAAGCAAAAGAAACTGAACATAATGCCAAAATGATGAATCCACCTATAAAAGAAGACAATCCGGATTCCGGAGTGCTTTGTTCATATTTCTGTTTGAGCCACTGGACAAAAAAACGGACAAAAACCATAAACAGAAAAACAATGGCTGCCAGACCGGCAACAAATAATAGCCGGTTGTTAAAATCGAACTTTTCGAGTGGAAATGGTTGAAAAAAAAGGATGAATAAAAACACACTAAAACTTATGCTTAGTAAAAGTCTAAGATCGTCTTTAAACGAATAAATGAATTGTGTTAATTTAATTTTCATTACGAAACTATTATGTGCTGTTGCCTGAAATTCGTACTGAAATTACGCATATTGCCACTGGGAGGTTACGTGAAGAGGACCTATTTTGCAATACTGGAAAAGCGACACAGGTTTATTGAACTGTAGCTGAAGTTTCAATGAAATTGATGGAACCTGAAGGTTGATGACTAAAAAAGTCACTATTGAACTCAATGTTTCAGTCCTTTACAAATCATGAAAAAGTTGAAAAATCATTTGTAGGTTAAACCAAAATAGAAGTGAGCCATAAAATCATAACTATTGAGCTCTATTTAAAAAATCAGGTAAAAACCTGGAAATACAAAGAGCGAACAATGGTTTTTGAATGCTGCGAAATACGCGAGCATACCATGAAATTTAAATGCCGGCATTTGGTAACTAATTACTTCAACAGCTCCCGGAGCAGCCTTTCGGATTGCCTGCCTTAGCGACTCTAACGTGATTCTGGCCTGATCGGTCTGCAGCGCAAGGTATTCATCGATAGTTTTAAATTCTGGTTTTAACATGGCGATTTCTGATTTTATCCTTTACTTCTCTTTCTTCTCATAATCGCCTAAAAGTAAGTTTTCACCGCGAATTCAAATTGACTGATGAAGATTTTTTTAAACGTCGCAATATTGTTTTGCTCATAAAACAAAAGCATTGCTTTTTTGTACTCAACCGAATCAATGGTCCGGAAAGAGATTGGGCAGTAGTCATTATTCATAAGTATCGCATTGCTTACAATCCTTGCCGTCCGTTTATTTCCGTCACCAAACGGTTGAATATAGGATATGATCAAAAGCGCAAGTAATGCTTCTTCAAACACATTTTCGCGATTGTTTACAAGTTCACATAAGTCGTTCAATGCTTCCATGATTTGGAATTCGTTATCCAATGGTTTGTAATTTGTTCCTGAAATTCCGACTCTTCGTTTTCTGATATTGCGGTCAACTCCCAAATCTTTGATCAACAGACTATGAATATCTTCAATCCGGGGAATGGTTAATGGTATCACATAGTTCGGATTCTCAATGATAAAATCGATTGCTTCCTTATGATTGAGAAGCATAGTTGCTTCATCCTTTGTCTTGCCCTGTGCGGTTTCTTTGTCTTTCAACAATCGTTCGGTTTCCAGCAGCGAATAGGTGTTCCCTTCAATTTGCGACGACTTCCAGCTCAAATCAATAGCCAAACGCTCCAGTTCTTTCTTGTATTCCGCATCCGTCAGTTCCGATACGTTTTCTTTGTGTTTTTTTTGCAGTTCAACCAGTTGCAGTTGCTCTTCAGTAGTAAACAAGTTCGTTTTGCTCAAAACGTCCTTTATCAGTGATAAATTGAAACGTTCATTGATCACCCGTTCATCAATTTCTTTTCCGAAATATTTATCCACATCAATTGGGTATAGCAATGCATAAGCAGGATCAACGATGTATTTTGTCCCACGGCCTTTGCCTATCGGTAAAATCAGGTTTTCTGAAATTAATTTAGCTAAAATCCTTTTAACCGTAGCATATCCCAATTCGGATTTAAGCCCATTATGAATTTCTTTCGAGGAAAGTGAAGGGTTTGCCTTGATGTATTCGAGAATATTTTTGCTTTTATCGTTGGCCATCTTGCACTTGTTTTTTTATTTTGTGGCTCACAAATATATTAATTGTGGCTCACAATACAACAAAAATGAGCTTTAAATTAACCTATTTTGAGCTTTAATTTATTTCTCCGGAATTTTTATGGCTCAATTGATAGCAATTTATGGCTCAAAATGTAGAACTAATGAGCTATAAAAGCAAGGTTGGTGAGCTATGTTTTGTAATGAGCCAGGTTTAAACCTGACAAAATGAAAAATGACAGAATTAGTGTATCATTTATTGTTTCAACCGGGCAGCACGAACAGGTTCATTTAGTATTAACAACGAAAGTTATAACGGCATCTTCTTTAGAGAAATACGCACCCACATTGGTATTCCGGATAGCTTTATTTTTTCTATAAAGTAGTTATCAGCAAAACTCGTCTTTTCTATGATCGAGATGATTTCCTCTATCCGGTAACTCTTCTTTACCGATTCCCGGACTGCCAGGGGGCCAAATAACCGGCGGATCCAATTCAGCTGCCGAAGATTGTTTTTCAAGGCGATTTGAAATTCTTCTTTGTTGATATCTCTGTAAGCCTCGAAAAGATAGGCAGACCGGCCTGCCTTAAGAATCCGGTAAATTTCTTCAAGTGATTCCTCCGGGTAGTCCCAAAGATAAAAACTGCCAGAACAGGTGATCACAGAGAAAAAATCACTGTCGTAGTTTGTTTGCCGAATTGAGCCTACCTGCAGGTTTACCGGTATGTTTTGCAGATTATTCCTTGCCAGTTCAATCATTGCGTCAGAAATATCAAGTCCGAATAATTCGATCTCCGGGTTTCGCAGATGGATTTCGGCAAGTAACCTGCCCGGCCCTGTCCCGATATCCAGCAACGGTCCTTTTACCGTTTTGGAAACAAGATCAGATGCAATCTCTTCCAGCCGGCTTCGAATGGGCTCTGCATCCAGAAATTTGTCGTATAAGCTTGCGCCGAAGCGTGCCAGTTTAACGAAGTATCTTTCACCTCTGGTTTTCATAGAACCTCCTTTTTTACTGTAATATTGTGGATGCTTGTCTATACGACTACGTCAATCAATCAGGTTGCAGAATTCGAGTGTAAAAAATTACACACGTTGATTTTTTGTTTCAATTTGGTTGCCGTAAAATTTATTTATAGCACACAAGATTGCAATTTAAAGCTCAAAATGCAGGATTTAGGAGCCACAAAAGAGTGGTTGGTGAGCTCTGTTTTTTATTGTTATCGTTGGAAACGAATAAATCAAAATTTAAGTTTTAATTGGCCTTCAGCTTTTTTAAGTTTCCAGCAATCATTCCCTACATGTTGGGCAATATCTTCCAAAACACTCAATATCGTTTGATGTTCAGGCGTAATTCCGTTCTTGAGCAATGGTAGAATAGCAAAAACAATCTCCTCAATATCAGGATTATGGCCTTCTCTTCCCTTTCGAGTTAAATAACTCAATAAATAGTATCGTATCCTTAACCTAACATCAATATGAGTTTGAAACTTTGTGTTCTTTTTTATCGTGAATTTATCGGTAGTTTCATCATAATCGAAAGTGCTCATCAGTAGAGGTGTTAAATCGGTATATTCCTTTTTCAGTAAATCAAGGAACCCAAGCTCAAGGCCTTTAATAATCAATTCATCGTTTATCTGTTCGAGTGTTGCACCACTATTTTTAGCGATGATACCTTCAATGGTTTGCATAACTATTTCGGCAATGTCCATTCCAAGATTTGCTTTAAGAATAGCACGTGGTTTACGCACTTTACGGAAGTTGATGATCAACTGACCCGAAAGAACGGTGAACGGATTTTGACGTTTTTTGAAACTTGTTTGTCCATTTTTTTGGGCGACAGCACCGATATATTCAAAACCGCAATTTTCGGCAGTTTCGATAATCAGGTGCCAAAACTCAGGATCTTTATGTGCAAACACGAACGACAACCAACGGTCAAATTTAAGCACACGATACATTTCTTTAATGCTTTGGGCGATAAGGCTATTGTAGTCTTCCTTGCTCTTATGATTTTCACCGCCTTCAATGGCTTCCTGATTATAATCGTCCTGTGTAACTTCGAGGTCAAGCCAAGCATTCCACATCACAGATAGATCAAGATAGGGGATTTTTTTGCCATAAGGTGGGTCGGTATAGATGTAATCAACGCTTTCTTTCGGAATCCATTTCAGGTTCGTTGCCGATGCTTTACGGATTGTTGCATTGCCAATGGTATCCTTATTTATATAGCCTGCCATTTCCAATTTTGCTCCTGCAACCTTCCTATATCTTAGTTCATAATATTTCATCAAGTCAATATCCATTGGATTAGGAGCAATTCTATATCGATAATAACGAAATGCAGCAGCATCACCTTGACCATCCTTTGTGGCAATTTCAGAAGTGTGGTAAGTTAA
>JAUXUF010000083.1 GCA_030684645.1 Bacteroidota bacterium
CGGCAATCCCCTTTTTTTTGGCCTGAAATACGATATATTCATACAGAGGTGTTTGATTAACCTGATCGGTTGATCCGATAAAAAATTTCAGGATACTTACTTCAGAATTATTTTCCATGATTAAAAGATTTTGGTGGTCAAACGTCCGGCATAGATAGCCATTAATCCCAGAAAAAAGCTGAGCGAAGAATAGAGGGCAAAACGAACCCATTCCTGGTTTCGCAACAACATAAAGGCATCGTTTGAAAAAGTGGAAAAAGTGGTAAAGCCGCCACAAATTCCAACTGCCAGAAAAAGTCTGATTTCCGGACTTAGGAAATCTCCTTTTTCGGAAAGTCCGTATATAATTCCAAGGAGCAAACTGCCAACCAGATTAACCGTAAATGTACCCCAGGGAAAAACGGAAGTGAAATTTTCCTGAAAATACCTGGAAATTAAAAAGCGCGCCACTGTACCAATGAATCCACCAAATCCGACAAATAAAATAGATTTTACCATAACCATTCGTATAAAGTTGCAGTTGCCATCTGCCTGAAAATTAATAAGGCGGGAAATGAAAGACCTTATTCCTGTTGACAAATATAAATATTCTGACAGGATTGTTCCTGATTAAAATCTGAAAAATCAGGGAATAAGAAATACCTGAAACAAAGAAGAGGCTGAACCTCGCGGAGACAGCCTCTTCTTTTATTGTATGTTGTAATTTTATTCTTCGTGATTAATTCCGGCTTTGTTCATAAACCAGCTCATCGTTTGCGATGACGGGCGTTCCAATGGGAGTCCGTACACTCGGTCAAAAACCAATGATGAGAGTACTCCCAGCGAGCGGGAAACACCAAAGAGGACGGTATAGAAACCTGACTCAGTAATTCCGTAATGGTTGAGAAGCGCTCCACTGATCGCATCAACATTTGGCCATGGGTTTTTAATTTTACCGGTAGCTTCGAGGATTGGCGGAGCAACCCGATAAATGGCGTTTATTGTATTGATCAGTTTGTCGTTTACAATGTATTTTTCGGCAAACTGCTGTTGAACGGTAAACCGTGGGTCGGTAATACGGAGAACCGCATGACCGTAACCTGGCACAACACGTCCCTGCGTGAGGGTTTGTTCGATGTAAGCCGCGATTTGCTGATCCGTAGGTTCATCGTTTCCAATTTCTACAATCATTTCTTCTATCCAACTCATAACTTCCTGATTGGCAAAACCGTGAAGTGGGCCAGCTAAACCGCACATTCCGGCAGCAAAAGAGTAATAGGCATTACTCAAAGCCGAGCCTACCAGGTGAGTGGCATGAGCTGAAACATTTCCTCCTTCATGGTCAGCATGGATAACCATGTACAAACGTAGCAGACGTTTTACTTCTACCGAATCGTGCCCCATCATGTGAGCCAGGTTACCTGCCCAATCGAGGGTTGGATTTGGATCAATGTGTTCACCGTTGTGATAGATACGGCGATAGATGTAAGCTGCAACACGGGGTAAACGGGCAATCAGGGTCATGACGTCTTCGTACATGAAGTCCCAGTAGAATTTTTTGTTTACACCAGCCCGGTATGCTTTCATAAATACTGAATCGTAGGCCATCGAAATAATTGCAGTACTAAATTGGGTCATTGGCCGGCTATTTTTCGGAAGGGCATCAATCACGTCGAAGACATGTTGCGGAACATGAGCACGGGTGGCCCAATCCTTCGAAATATTTAGGACATCTTCCTTGTCAGGGATTTCTCCGATCATCATCAGGTAAAATAATCCTTCAGGAAGCGGTTCACCGGCTTCATCCATTTTTGGAAGTTTCTGCTGCAATTCAGGAAGTGAATAACCACGGAACCTGATCCCTTCATTTGCATCAAGTTTTGATGTTTCAGTAAGTAGGGCAGGTATGCCTTTCATGCCCGTAAGCACCTGATCAATAGTTACCTGTCCAAGTACAACGTCTCCGTGGTCTTTTCTTAGTTTTTGAAAATCAGCCATGTTTTTCATGGCTTTTTCGTAAAACCTGTTTTTAATGTATTCCATGCTATGTTTGGTGTTTGGTTTTTTTAATTTTTTCTAAAATTAATGAATATTTCGAATTATTTCATTCGCAAATTCAGATGTTGATAATAAAATTGCGCCTTCCATCATGCTAAACAGATCAGAAGTAACTTTTCGTTTCGAAAAAGTATGTTCCATGGCATCATAAACATGTTCTGCTGCTTTGTCCCAGCCCAGGTATTCGAGCAACATAGCTCCGGAAAGTATGAGTGAACCTGGATTGGCTTTACCGGTTCCGGCTATGTTTGGCGCCGTACCATGGGTCGCTTCAAAAATGGCATATCCGCTGTTATAGTTGATGTTAGCTCCGGGAGAAATTCCGATACCACCAACCATGGCTGCCAATTGATCTGAAATATAATCGCCGTTCAGGTTTAAGGTGGCGATCACCGAATGATCGAACGGATGTAAAAGGCTTTCCTGAAGAAATGCATCGGTAATGACATCTTTCACAATGACTTTTCCCGATGATTTTGCTTTGGCGAGCTCAGCTTTTGCTTCAGTCTTTCCTAGTAGTTTTTCAGTCTTCTGATATTGCCTCCAGGTAAATGTTTGTTCTCCAAATTCTGTTTCGGCCAGGTCGTAGCCCCAGTTTTTGAATGCTCCTTCAGTAAACTTCATAATATTGCCTTTGTGAACAATAGTCACAGAAGGAAGTTCTCTTTGAACAGCATATTGAATGGCTGCCCGAATCAACCGTTCCGAACCTTCTTTTGAAACCGGTTTAACACCGAAAGAACTGCTTTCAGGGAAACGAATTACATTAACTTCCATTTCATTGATCAGAAAATCGAGGAATTGACTGGCTTTTTCGGTTCCGGTCATAAACTCGATTCCGGCATAGATATCTTCGGTATTTTCCCTGAAAATATGCATGTCAACCAATTCCGGATAACGGACTGGAGAGGGTACACCTTTGAACCAACGGATCGGGCGCAGGCAAACATACAAATCAAGTGTTTGTCGAAGTGCAACATTCAATGAGCGGATTCCTTCCCCAACAGGAGTTTCAAGCGGACCTTTAATTCCAACAAGGTAATCCTGAAAAGCTTTGAGCGTTTCGTCCGGCATATAATTCCCGGTCAATTCAAAGGCTTTTTTACCCGCCAGAACTTCTTTCCAGATGAGTTTTTTGGTGTTACCATAAGCAGCAGTTACTGCGGCATTGATCACCCTCTGGCTTGGTTCGGTAATGTCTTTCCCGATTCCATCACCTTCAATGAAAGGAATAACAGGTTGGTCGGGAACAATGATTTTTCCGTGTTGAAATTGAATGGCGTGGTTCATGTTTGTTTTAACTTCTTCTGAAGGTTTGAATCGATAGCATCAAGAAATCCTTCCGTAGTCAGGTAATTTTCAGTTTTCAGCTCATCGCCAAAAACAATCAGAGCCAAATCTTTTGTCATTTTGCCACTTTCAACAGTTTCAACACAAACCTTTTCCAGAGCCAAAGCAAAATCAATCAACTCCTGGTTTCCGTCCAGTTTTCCCCTAAATGCCAGACCGCGGGTCCAGGCATAAATCGAAGCAATCGGATTGGTTGAAGTCGGTTTGCCTTGTTCGTGCATCCGGAAGTGACGGGTCACAGTACCGTGTGCAGCTTCAGCTTCCATGGTTTTTCCGTCAGGAGTGATCAGAACGGAAGTCATCAGTCCAAGTGAACCAAAACCTTGAGCCACAGTATCAGACTGAACGTCGCCATCGTAGTTTTTACAGGCCCACACATAGCCACCTTCCCATTTCATACAGGCGGCAACCATATCGTCAATTAAACGGTGTTCGTAGGTGATACTTGCTGCAGCAAAAAGTTCTTTGAATTCAGCATCAAACACTTCCTGAAAAATATCTTTGAACCGTCCATCGTACTTTTTCAGGATGGTATTTTTGGTAGAAAGGTAAAGAGGCCATTTTTTTGTCAGGGCCTGATTCATGCAGGCACGGGCAAAGCCGAAAATCGATTCGTCAGTATTATACATAGCCATAGCGACACCGTCTCCGGCAAAGTCGTACACATCAAACGAAGTTGTTTCACCGCCATCTTCAGGAGTGAAAGTGATGGTCAGTTTGCCTTTTCCTTTAGTCACAAAATCGGTGGCACGGTATTGATCGCCAAAGGCATGACGGCCAATGCAGATCGGTTGTTTCCAGCCCGGAACCAGACGTGGTACATTACTCATGATAATTGGTTCGCGGAAAACAGTCCCATCCAGAATATTACGGATAGTACCGTTGGGAGATTTCCACATTTTTTTCAGGCCGAATTCCTCTACGCGGGCTTCGTCCGGAGTAATCGTGGCGCATTTGATTCCAACGCCGTATTTTTGAATGGCATGGGCGGCATCAACAGTTACCTGGTCGTTGGTTAGATCGCGGTGTTCGATTCCCAAATCGAAATATTTTATATCCACATCCAGATATGGGAAAATCAGTTTTTCCTTGATGAATGACCAGATAACACGTGTCATTTCATCTCCATCCAACTCAACTACCGGGTTTAATACTTTAATTTTTTCAATCATCTCAGGGCAATTTATTTATGGTTTTGTTTACGAATTAAATCAAGGGCCGAACCGGCTTTAAACCAGTCGATTTGCTGTTGATTGTAAGTATGGTTCAGCATGATTATTTCTTTGGTCTGATCGGCATGAATGATCTCCAGGATCAACTGCTTTCCCGGGGCAAATTCTTTCAGGTCAATGAAGTTAAAGGTGTCATCTTCCTGAATTTTATCGTAATCCGATTCAGCAGCAAAAGTAAGTCCGAGCATTCCTTGTTTTTTCAGGTTGGTCTCGTGAATACGTGCAAACGATTTTACGATCACCGCTTTTACGCCCAAATGACGGGGTTCCATCGCGGCATGTTCGCGCGACGAACCTTCGCCGTAGTTCTGATCGCCTACCACAACCGTTGCAATGCCAGCTGCTTTATAAGCACGCTGAACTGCCGGGACTTCACCATATTCTCCGCTCAGCTGATTTTTTACTTTGTTGGGTTGGTCGTTAAACGCATTGACTGCCCCAATGAGCATGTTATTTGAAATATTGTCCAGATGACCACGGTAACGGAGCCATGGACCAGCCATCGAAATGTGGTCGGTGGTACATTTGCCTTTAGCTTTGATCAGTAATCTGGCACCCATCAGGTTATTGCCATTCCAGGCTGCGAAAGGCTGAAGCAATTGAAGTCTGGATGAATCCAAAGCAACTTTAACGACGACCGTTGAACCGTTTTCGGCCGGAGCCTGGTAACCGGCATCCTTCACATCAAATCCTTTAGCCGGAAGTTCCATTCCTGAAGGAATATCCAGTTTTACTTTTTCGCCGTTTTCGTTGGTCAGATAATCAGTTAACGGATTGAAGGTCAAATCTCCGGCAATAGCCATCGCGGTTACGATTTCAGGAGAAGCAACGAAAGCATAAGTATTTGGGTTTCCGTCGGCCCGTTTCGAAAAGTTTCGGTTGAACGAGTGAATGATCGTATTTTTTTCACCTTTTTCGGCTCCGGGACGCGACCATTGGCCGATACAAGGACCGCAGGCATTGGCAAAAACGCTTGCACCGATCTGGTTGAACGTATCGATAAAACCGTCCCGCTCGATGGTGTAGCGCACCAGTTCTGATCCGGGAGTGATGGTGAATTTAGCTTTTGACTTCAGTTTTTTATCAACAGCCTGTTGAGCCAGTGATGCAGCACGCGAAATGTCTTCGTACGATGAGTTGGTACACGAACCAATTAAACCAACTTCAATCCGGGTTGGCCAGCCGTTTTCTTTGGCCACTTCGGCCATTTTTGAAATTGGCGTGGCGCGGTCGGGAGTAAATGGCCCGTTGATGTATGGTTCCAGCTCATCCAGGTTAATTTCAATCACCTCGTCGAAGTACTTTTCAGGATGAATATATACTTCGGGATCCGCAGTTAAATGTTCTTTCACCTGATTGGCCAGATCGGCGACTGCCGCACGGCCTGTTGCACGCAGGTAACGTTCCATCGATTCGTCGTAACCAAAAGTTGAAGTGGTAGCGCCAACTTCAGCACCCATGTTGCAGATTGTGCCTTTTCCGGTACATGAAATCGATTTTGCACCTTCGCCGAAATATTCAATAATAGCACCTGTTCCACCTTTCACAGTCAGGATTCCGGCCACTTTCAGGATAATATCTTTTGGGGCGGCCCAGCCACTGAGTTTACCGGTTAGTTTGATACCGATTAATTTCGGGAACTTGAGTTCCCAGGCCATACCGGCCATCACATCAACAGCATCGGCGCCGCCAACTCCGATGGCTACCATGCCCAAACCTCCGGCATTCACCGTGTGAGAATCAGTTCCGATCATCATTCCGCCCGGAAATGCATAGTTTTCGAGAACTACCTGATGGATGATGCCAGCGCCTGGTTTCCAGAAACCGATTCCGTATTTGTTGGAAACCGATTCCAGAAAATCATAAACTTCCTTGTTAATTTTAATGGCGTCATTCAGATCGGTCAGCCCATTTTCGCTGGCCTGAATCAGGTGATCGCAATGCACGGTTGAAGGTACCGCTGTTTTGCTTTTCCCTGAATTCATAAATTGCAACAAAGCCATTTGGGCGGTGGCATCCTGCATAGCTACCCGGTCGGGTGCAAAATCAACGTAATCGATGCCCCGTTTAAAATCCTGCATCGGTTGATTCGGATTCAAGTGGGCATAGAGAATTTTTTCAGATAGGGTTAATGGTCTGTTTAAGTGCTTTTTAGCTTTTTCAATTTTAGCGCTTAATTCCTGATAATTCTTCTTAATTAATTCCAGATCAAACATATTTTTGGTTTTTTATTCGTTCAGTTTCAATGCGATTTTTTAATGCAAATTCGTTGTGATTACCTGCTCTGATTTGTTTTTCAAAACCGCCCGAAGATATTAAAAATTATCTGAAAAGGAATGTGAAAAAATATTAAATATAGATATATCTGCATATATCTATGAGCATTCTTTTACCCTTTTCTGACACCCGAAAGATCGGTGAATTTTTCCTGAAAACAAAAAAGCTACCCGGAATCGGACAGCTTTTTTGTAAACAAATTGAATCTGATTACATTTCCAATTGAATGATGGTGTCGATTGGCTTTTTCTTCGAATCAGGAATATTCAGGATAACTCCAAACTCGGTTTCTTTGAATTTTACTTGTGACTGATCATCAAAGAATTTGGCCGATTTCAATTTCTTCGGAAGTTTACCGATAAACAGGTTTTCTTCTTTGCAATTCAGTATATGTATCCAGACTTTACCGTCTTTCTGGGTTGAAGCGCCCCAGGTCGATGGATTGATCGGGCCTTTCCGCGTTCCATAAATGGTTTCACCGTATTTATTGAGCCATTTGCCCATTACCATTAAGGTATCTATATTTTCAGGCTGAATTTTACCGTTTGGCATTGGGCCGGTGTTTAACAGGAAATTTGCTCCGTAACCTGAAGCTTTAATCAAGGTTTGAAGCAGTTGTGTGGTCGATTTGTAACGATTATCAACCAGGTTGAAACCCCACGATCCGTTCATGGTTTCGCACATTTCCAGAGGTAAATCAGAAATGGTGCCGGTGTGGTTAAATCCCTGAGAATTTTCTCCGGGAAGATCGCGTTCGTACATCTGGAAATCTTCTCCCGGGAAAGGAAATTTGTGGTGGTTACTTCCAATTAATGCTCCGGGCTGAAGTTTGTGGATCAGAGCATAAGTTTCATCCAAACGCCATGGAGCATCCCATTTGTCCCACATTCCGTCGAACCAGATACCGCCAATTTCTCCGTAGTTGGTCAGAAGTTCGCTCAGCTGGGCATTCATGTAATCGATGTATTTGTTCCAATCGCCTTTTTCAGGACGTCCGGTAAAACCCTGACCTGTATTTCCACGAGGAAAATAATCGGGATGGTGCCAGTCGAGCTGCGAATAGTAGAAGAATAGCTTGATTCCCTGTTTGTCGCATTCGTCTTTTAACATCTTGATAATATCCTTGCCGTAAGGAGTCCGCTTCACCACATTGTAATCGCTCACTTTAGAGTTGTACATGGCAAAACCTTCGTGGTGTTTACTGGTGATGGTAATGTATTTCATACCGGCTTTTTTGACCATCGAAACCCATTCTGCCGGATTAAAGGCGACAGGATTAAAAAAGTTGGGCAGTTTTTCGTACTGAGCAATCGGAATTTTCTTCTGGTTCATAATCCATTCGGCAATGCCCTGATCACCGCCACCAGCCAATTGGCAATACATTCCCCAATGAATAAAAAGTCCGAATTTGGCATCCTGAAACCATTCGCGGTTTTGGAGGTTTTTTTCGGCAGGCTGATAATTTGGCTGAGCCATAAGATTGTTGGTCAGGAAAATAGATAGAATAATTCCTGTAATCACTTTTCTTGATTTCATGGTTTGTAGTTTAGGTTTTTACTGTGCTGTCTCGTGCTGACAAATATATATGAATCTTTCATTCTACCCAATAGTGGCAACCATCACTGCTTTAATGGTATGCAACCTGTTTTCGGCCTGATCAAAAACAATGGAAGCTTCGCTTTCAAAGACTTCTTCGGTAACTTCCAGTCCGTCGAGCCCGAATTTCAGGAACATTTCTTCACCGACTTTGGTTTCGCGGTTATGAAATGCAGGTAAACAATGCAGAAATTTTACATTAGGATTTCCGGTCAAGTCCAATACTTTCTGATTCACCTGGTAGGGGAGAAGCAGCTTGATTCGTTCGGCCCAAACCGATTCGGGTTCGCCCATCGAAACCCAGATATCCGTATAAATAAAATCGCAATCATTTACTGCTTCAGCCAGATCATCGGTAATGAGCAGCCTTGCCCCACTTTCAGCTGCAATTTCGCGGCAGGTTTGCTGCAATTCTTCTGTTGGCTGACAACCAGCTGGTGCAGCAGCACGAAAATCCATTCCAAGTTTGGCGGCTCCGACCATCAATGAATTCCCCATATTGTTGCGGGCATCACCCAAATAGCAGAATTTAATTTCCGATAGCGGTTTTGATGAATATTCCTTCATGGTCAGAAAATCGGCCAGAATCTGGGTAGGGTGAAAATCATCGGTCAAACCGTTCCATACCGGAACACCGGCATATTCCCCAAGTACTTCAACGATACTTTGACCGTATCCCCGGTATTGAATTCCATCGTACATGCGGCCCAAAACCCTTGCAGTATCTTTGATCGATTCCTTGTGCCCGATTTGAGACCCGGTTGGCCCTAAATATGTGGCATGTGCCCCCTGATCGAAAGCTGCCACTTCGAAAGCGCAACGTGTTCTGGTTGAGGTTTTTTCAAAGATCAGTGCAATGTTTTTCCCAAATAACATCTGTTCTTCCAGTTCCGATGCTTTGGCTTTTTTTAGTTTTGAAGCAAGTTCGATGAGGTAGTGAATTTCTTCTGCGGTAAAATCGAGCAGTTTCAGAAAATTTCGGTTTTTCAAATTGATTTCCATAATGAAAATAGTTTATGTCTTTAATAATCAATATTTTTCAAGTTTAGTCCACTCCGAGAAGTGATTTTTTTACCACAGAGAGGTCAAATGTTTATAGAAAAAGATGTTATATCACCATATTCGACTCCTTTGGAGTCGTACAACGGGGTAATTCGTTGATTTCTATAAACATGTGAAACCTCTGGTTTCATGAAAAGCTTCCAATAAAGTCATTTTTTTCTAGAATTTACTTTTCGGAGTCAAGTTTATAAAATCTATATGTGATTGCATACATGATTTTTTCTGTCCGCTATGACTGACTAATGATCACTCTATTCATATTCCATCGTAATTTTTGATCCATACGATTTGTCTTCCAGTTTTTTTGCTTCTGTAATGACACTTTTTGTTCCGCCGTTTTTAATGAAATACAAACAAGCCTTGATTTTTGGAGCCATGGTCCCTTCTGCAAAAGTTCCGGCCTCCAAGTGTTTAACGGTATCGGCATAATTCAGGAATTCTAGTTTTTCCTGAGTAGGCAACCGAAAGTCTTTATATATAAAGGATACGTCAGTCAGGATATAAAATTCATCGGCTTTAATTTGTGAAGCCAGCAAAGCCGAAGCCAGATCCTTGTCAATGACCGCATCAAGAGTGCGCAGGTCGTTGTTTTCGTCGTAATACACCGGAATTCCACCCCCGCCTGCTGTAATTACAATGTTTCCGGCCCGAACCAGGGTTTCAATGATTTCACGATTGATAATATCAACAGGTTGCGGCGATGAAACCATTCTCTGCCAACCTCCGTTCGCCTTGGTGGAGGGTTTAAAAATCCATCCTTTTTCTTCCTGAAGTTTTCGGGCTTCCTCTTCCGGATATATTTTCCCGATTCCTTTGGTCGGATTTGAAAATGCAGGATCGCTTGGATCAACAATGGTCATGGAAACCAGGGTGATCACATTTTTCCGGATACCCTTTTTTTGCAGAACATTCCGGATCATGCGTTCAATCATGTATCCAATGCCTCCCTGTGAATCGGCTACACAAACATCCAGGGGCATTGGCGCGATGTTGTACATTTTCTGGCCGGCATCGTTTCTCATCAGTATGTTTCCTACCTGTGGTCCGTTGCCATGTGTGATAACCAGTTCGAATCCTTCCTTCAGCAGAAAGATTAGATTTTCAAGTGTTTCAGTGGTGTTTGTTTCCTGCTGTTCAATGGTTCCTGCTTCATTTTCGCGTAATAAAGCATTTCCACCAAGGGCAACAACGGCAATTTTTTTCATATATTTTTCATATCTATTCCAGACAAACTTAAAAAAAGGATCTAAACCTAAACCTGATTAAAGATCGTTCTGAAGTCTGGAAAGGATGCTTTTAAACAGATGGAAAATCATTCCTTATACTATATAAGATTTCTGAAAAAAGTGATGTTTGGCTTCAAAGATAAAATATATGATAGCCAAAAATCGTTAACTTTGCGCACGAATTAACAAACTGAATGGCAAAGACAATCAAGAAACCGGAAAAGGCACCCAAGCCTTCTAAATCATGGGGAATTGTACGTTTTTTTAAAAGTAACCAATTCAAATATATCCTTGGGCTCTTTTTAATGATCCTAAGCGGATACATGGCTGTCGCCTTTGTTTCCTATATTTTTACGGGAGCAGCCGATCAAAGTAAACTGGATTTGTCCTTCATGGAATACCTTGATCCTTCGGTTCATGTTCAGAATATCGCAGGTAAAGGAGGAACTCTTCTTAGCGAACAGTTCATAAACCTTGGTTTTGGATTTTCATCTTTCTTTTTTATAATCGTTTTTTTTGTGGCTGCACTGAATTTATTCGGAAGGAAAGAAATCAGGTTCTTTAAAACTTTTCTGTTTTCAATGGTTTGGATGCTTTGGTCTTCAATTGCATTAGGATTACTGTTGACTGACACTGCCGGCAATCAGTTCTTGTATGTTGGCGGAATGTATGGGTTTATTCTTTCGAGTTTGCTTTCTTCCTTTCTTGGAGCCATTGGCGCTACTTTGATCCTGATATTTATACTGTTTGTATTACTTATAGTGACTTTCAGCCAATTTCTTCCATGGCTGACCCGGATATTAGCCAAAAAGGAAAAGGAGCCGGTCCTTGCGGCAAAATTGGCAGAGGATTTATTGCCTGAATGGACTGAAGAGGCTGCTTTTCAGCCAATTGAAGGCCCATCGATTTCGAAAGTTATTACTGAAGACGATCAGATTAAAGCCATTTTCGACCCGGACTCAAATGACGATGATTTTGAAATAGAAAATACCCTGTCACAGAAGGACGTTGAAATGAGCATTGAGGATCAGATTTTCAGCAACGAACCAGAATCCGGGAACCCTAAGATTCAGGAACCTGAATTGCATGTGAATAAATGGATTCCGGAAGTAGGGGTTGATCAGAATAATCCGGTATTGGTAGATTATGACCCGACACTCGACTTATCTAGCTACAAATATCCAACTCTCGATTTGCTCGACGATCATGCATCAGGTAATGCAGAGGTGAGCAACGAGGAATTGATCTCTAATAAAAACAAGATTGTTGAAACCCTTCGTCATTATAAAATTGAGATCACCAAAATCAGGGCAACCATTGGGCCGACCATCACTTTATACGAGATTGTGCCGGCTCCCGGAATCCGAATTGCCAAGATCAAAAATCTGGAGGATGATATTGCGCTGAGTTTATCAGCCCTGGGCATCCGGATCATTGCACCAATCCCGGGACGGGGAACCATCGGTATTGAGGTTCCGAATCAGAAACCTGAAATTGTTTCGATGCGCTCAATTATTGGTTCCAAAAAATTTCAGGAATCAACAGCCGAACTCCCGATTGCCTTTGGAAAAACGATTTCGAATGAGACTTTCATGGTCGATTTGGCCAAAATGCCCCATATTTTGGTGGCCGGTGCTACTGGTCAGGGAAAATCGGTTGGATTGAATGCGATTATTACGTCTTTGCTGTATAAAAAGCACCCTTCGCAACTGAAGTTTGTACTGATCGATCCCAAAAAGGTGGAACTCAACTTGTATTCTTCGCTCGAAAAACATTTCCTGGCGAAGATGCCCGATGAAGAAGATGCCATTATTACCGATATTCAGAAGGTGAAAAATACGTTGAATTCGGTCAATATTGAGATGGATACACGGTACGATCTGCTGAAGAAAGCGCACGTACGAAATATCATTGAATACAATACCAAATTTATCGGTCGGCGGTTGAATCCTGAAAAGGGACACCGGTATTTGCCATACATTGTGGTTGTTATCGATGAATTTGCCGATTTGATTATGACAGCCGGTAAGGAAATTGAATTGCCGATTGCCCGAATTGCCCAGTTGGCCCGTGCTGTTGGTATTCATATGATTATTGCCACTCAACGGCCATCTATCAATATTATTACCGGTGTTATTAAAGCCAACTTTCCTACGCGAATTGCCTTTAAGGTGGCTTCCATGATCGATTCCCGGACTATTCTGGATACTCCCGGTGCGAATCAGTTGATCGGTAAAGGTGACATGCTCGTTTCAAACGGAAGTACCATGACCCGTGTCCAGTGTGCTTTTGTCGATACTCCTGAAGTTGAACGAATTTGTGAATTCATAGCAGAACAAAGAAGCTATCCGACCGCATTTCTATTGCCCGATTATGAAGGTGAAATGGAGAGTGGGGCAGCCGCAGTTGATTTGAGAAACCGCGATGAAATGTTTGATGATGCTGCAAGGTTGATTGTTAGTAATCAGGTGGGTTCAACGTCAATGATTCAGCGAAAATTCTCAATCGGGTACAACAGGGCAGGTCGAATAATGGACCAATTGGAGGCTGCCGGAATAGTCGGGCCAAGCGAAGGTAGCAAAGCCCGGCAGGTATTGCTACAGGATGAATATTCTTTGGAACAATTATTGAATGGATTAAAGTAATACATACAATAGAAAACTATAAAAATGAAACAATTAATTTTAATTTCACTTCTTTCGGTTATTGGATTGACGGGGTATGCTCAGCAGGATGCAAAAGCGAAAGAGATTTTGGAGAAAGTAACTAAAACAACCCAGTCACATGCCTCCATTGAGGCGAAATTTTCGTTCGAAATGAATAATGCAGCCGAAAAAATTCAGGAGAAAAACGTCGGAACAATTGTGCTGAAGAATAAAAAATACAAGTTGAATATCCCGAAGATGGGCTTGCAGGTTACCTGTGATGGCAAAACAATCTGGACATACATGGTGAATTCGAACGAAGTCAGTATTTCTAATTTGGACGAGGAAACAGATGATTTAATGGATCCGTCAAAAATTTTCACCATCTATGAACGTGGGTTTAATTACAAATTTGCCGGTGAATCACTGGACGGAGGTGTTCCGGTTTACAACATTGACCTGTCACCGCAAAAGCCAATCGGTGACATTAAAACAGCCCGGATCATGATTGATAAGCAGAAGATGATGATCCATAGCGCCAATATGATTGGCAAGGATGGTAACAGCTACATCGTGTCAGTCACTCAGTTTATAACTGATGGTGTTTATAAGGATTCAGATTTTGTATTTGATCCGAAAAAATATAAAGATATTGAAGTTGTGGATATGAGATAACAAAAAAGGGTGCCCATCGGACACCCTTTTTTGTTTGGCAGGTCTAGTTTTTCATTTTTGCGTGAGCCATTTGATCTACCGAAGCAATTTCAATAAACGAAGTTCCACCGCCAACGCCAAAGTTTCCGCCAACATAAACCACTGTGTCTTTTTCGGTGATCAGATTTCTTTCAACCAAATCCAACAGCGACGTTTCTATCAGTTTATGCTTATTTTTCTTGGATTTGATTTCGCTTGGGAAAACACCGTAAGAAAGAGCCAGTTCACGTTTTACTCTACCGTTATGACACTTGGCATATACCGGAAGTGTTCCTCTGAAAGCTGCGATATACCTGGCAATTTTTCCGGTGAGGGTGTCGGTAACAATAGCTGTGACCTTTAATTCTTTTGAGGCCAGTACTGCTGCTTCAGCAAGGAATGCAGAAGTTTCATTATCAAGACGGGGAATTGGTAAATCATTACGTCTATCTTTGCTTGCTTCCACTTCAATCGCAATTTTTGACATTACTTTTACTGATTCAATTGGATAACTTCCATAGGCAGTTTCACCTGAAAGCATTACCGCGTCAGTCCTATCGTAGATTGCAGTAGCGACATCACTCACTTCGGCTCGTGTCGGTCTTGGATTTTCGATCATCGAATGCAGCATCTGGGTCGCGATTATTACAGGTTTCTTTTGCTGAACCGCCTTTTTAATCAGCCGTCGCTGAATACTCGGAATTTTTTCAGCAGGAACTTCAATTCCAAGGTCTCCACGTGCAACCATAATGCCATAAGCATGTTGGAGAATTTCATCGATATTGTTGACCCCGTCTAAGTTTTCTATTTTAGCAATAATCTTGATTTGGCTGTTAAATTTATCAAGAATCTTCTGTACTGCAATTACATCTTCTTTATTCCTGACAAATGAATGAGCGATAAAGTCGATTCCGTTTTGCGTGGCAAACTCAATGAATTCAGTATCTTTCTCGCTGATTGAAGGCAAATTAGCACTGATGCCCGGAGTATTAATACTTTTTTTATTTTTAATGAACCCGCTGTTTCCGACTTTACAAATCAGGCAATCATCACCCTGTTCAATGACTTCAAGCGCCAAATCACCATCATCGATCAGGATCATATTTCCGGCTGGAACTTCCCGTTGAATGTCAGTATAGCTCACATAGATTGTTTTCTGATCTGACTGACCATTTCCACCTTTTATTTTAATAAGATCACCTTCTTTTACTTCAATTGGTGCGCTAATGTTTTTGGTCCTGATTTCAGGTCCCTTTGTATCAACCAATATTCCAATGGAATCAGAAACTTCGCGTACATTTTTTATCATAGTGATTGCACTCTCGAGAGAAATATGAGCTGTATTCAATCTTACAACATTCATCCCTGCTTCATACAACTGACGGATAAATTCAATATCGCAACGTTTATCCGAGATAGTTGCTACAATTTTAGTGTGTTTCATGGCTTGTATTTTTATCTGTTGACAACAGCAAAAGTATGCAAATATTTAATTTTCTGTTTTTCGTACTTTTCTGAAAGCCATAATGGTCATTAAGATTTAACAAACTCAATAATCGCCTCGATACCAAGTCTGTAAGAATCAAGTCCAAATCCCATGATACTGCCAATACAAACAGGACCAATGAGCGATTCGTGTCTGAAATTTTCCCTGGTTAAGATATTTGAAATATGAACTTCGATCACAGGTGTTTTTACTCCTGAAATGGCATCCCTGATTGCTACCGAAGTATGCGTATATGCTCCGGCATTGATAATTATTCCGTCAAGACTAAAGCCCCTTTCATGGATTTTGTTGATCAATTCACCTTCAATATTGGATTGATAATACTCCATTTCAATATCAGGATATCGGTTCCTGAGCGTTTGAAAATAGTCTTCAAAAGAGGTATTTCCATAGATGCTTTTTTCGCGGATTCCCAATAAATTTAAATTTGGGCCATTTATTAACAAAATTTTCATGATTTGTTAGATTATTATAAAAAAATAGTAACTTAACCGAATGTAAACACGTACTTAAAAATTATGTAATCTTGGTGGATGGTCATAGTTTAATTATTTATATTAAGTACACTTTTAGTTTACAAATCAAAACTATCAATAAATTGTTACAGAATTCAAACTTTTAAAGAATTTAATTATGAAATGGGAAGATAGCAAAAAAGGATTTGAGTCTTTCTTACGTTTAGAGAAAGGTTTATCGGCAAACTCTATCGCTGCTTATATCAATGATATAAACAAGCTGATGTTATTTGCAGACGAAGAACTTAAGAAATTAGCACCTGAAAAAGTGAAGCTGGCTCACTTGAAAAAATTCGTTGAATGGATCAATGAAAAAGGTGTTTCTCCTCGAACGCAAGCCCGAACGATCTCAGGTATCAAATCATTCTTTAAGTATCTGTTGATTGAAGGAAAAATTTCCAGTGATCCGACGTCTTTACTGGAATCTCCAAAAATTGGCCGAAAACTGCCTGACGTACTTACCATCGAAGAAATTGATCTGATGATCGATACCGTTGATTTGAACAAAGCTGAAGGGCAACGCAATAAGGCAATGCTAGAAACTTTATACAGTTGCGGACTTCGCGTTTCTGAATTGGTAAACCTAAAGATTTCTAATTTATACTTTGATCAGGGATATATTAAAGTACAAGGAAAGGCTGATAAAGAAAGATTAGTTCCGGTAAGTGAAAAAGCGGTTGAGGAAATCAATAAATATTCGGATAATTACCGGAAAACTCTTCGGATTTCAAAAGAAAGTGAAGATGTTTTATTCCTGAACCGAAGAGGAAAGAAACTGAGTAGGGTGATGATCTTTACCATTATTAAAAACCTGGCAATTAAGGCCGGATTTGAGAAAAAGATCAGTCCACATACTTTCCGTCACTCTTTTGCAACCCATTTGATTAATGGCGGTGCCGATTTACGTGCAGTTCAGGAAATGCTGGGCCATGAATCAATCTTGACTACTGAAATTTATACACACCTTGACAGGGATTATTTGAAAACAACTTTAAATCAATTCCATCCCAGATCATAATTTCAATAACTCATGCGTAATGAAAAGGATGTTAAGAAGTTGATAATTTCTTAACATTCTTTTTTTTTGCATTAAATATATTAAGCGTTGATTATCAGTTTTCTAATTGAGAATAACTCCATCCTTTTTTATATGAAGCTGAAATGATCTTTATTTAATATTTAAGCACCTGATGAGTTTTGAAAAAAAACTATTTTTGATACCAAGAAAAACTTGTTTTGTTGAAACTATTAAATTATAAACACTTAGTATGAAAAACACAGATCTATTAAAGTATGGTATTGATACCAAGGTAGAGGTTATTCACAATCCATCTTATGAGGTTCTTTTCCAGGCTGAAGTTGATTCGAGCAACGAAGGTTTTGAAAAAGGAATCTTAACCAATACAGGCGCAGTAGCTGTTGATACCGGCAAATTCACTGGTCGCTCACCTAAAGATAAATATTTTGTTAAGGATGCAGTAACTGATGAGCATTTATGGTGGGATGGAAATATCAACCGTCCAACAAGTCCTGAAGTTTTTAATCATTGTAAAGACTTGGTAACATCTCAACTTTCACAAGCGAAAAAAATATATGTTGTCGATACATTCTGTGGTACAAACGAAGATACCCGAATGAAGGTGCGTTTTATCATGGAAGTTGCATGGCAGGCTCATTTTGTTACAAACATGTTTATCCGCCCTTCGCATTATGAACTGGCTAACTATGGCGTACCAGATTTCGTTTGCTTAAACGGTTCAAAGGCTATCAACCCTGATTGGAAAGTACAAGGTTTGAATTCTGAAAACTTCACCTTGTTTAATTTGACTACCAAAATGCAGGTTATTGGCGGTACATGGTATGGTGGTGAAATGAAGAAAGGAATTTTTGCCTTGATGAACTATTATTTACCGCTAAAAGGTATGGCTTCAATGCATTGCTCTGCCAATGTGGGCAAAGATGGCGATGTAGCAATATTCTTTGGTTTGTCAGGAACTGGTAAAACTACTCTTTCTGCTGATCCAAAACGTTATTTAATCGGTGATGATGAGCACGGTTGGGATGACAATGGAGTATTCAACTTCGAGGGTGGTTGCTATGCAAAAGTTATCGACTTAAGTGCAAAGAACGAACCCGACATCTGGAGAGCTATTCGTCGCGATTCATTGTTAGAAAACGTAACCGTAAATGAGGACGGAACTCCTGATTATTCGGCCGCAGCTTCAAAAACTGAAAATACCCGTGTTTCATACCCAATCTATTTTATCAACAAAATTGTTTCTCCTTCGAGAGCTGGTCACGCAAAAAAGATAATTTACTTGTCGGCTGATGCATTTGGAGTGTTGCCCCCAGTATCGATTCTGGACGAAAATCAGGCCCAATATCACTTCCTTTCCGGATTTACATCAAAATTGGCCGGTACCGAACGTGGTATCACCGAACCGGTTCCTTCATTCTCACCAGCATTTGGAGAAGCATTCCTAACTCTTCACCCAACAATGTATGCCAAAACTTTGGTAGGCAAAATGAAAGAACACAGCGCTAAAGCTTATTTGGTAAATACCGGATGGAACGGTACAGGAAAACGTATGTCGTTGAAAGATACACGTGCAATTATCGATGCAATTATCGATGGTTCAATTGAAAAAGCTGAAACGAAACATATTCCAATTATGAATTTAACAGCTCCGGTAGCGTTGAATAATGTTTCGCAAGGTATTCTTGATCCTCGCGATACATACGCAAATGCAAGTGAATGGAAAGAAAAAGCAACTAAATTGGCTGGAATGTACATCAAAAATTTCGTACAATACTGTGACAATGATGCCGCTAAAGCATTAATTCCATCTGGTCCTCAATTAGACTAATCAATTTATTCCATGAATATTTGAAACCCTGTCGGTAACGACGGTTTTTTTTTATGCGGTTATTTCAGCCAGACAGGATTGAATGTCGGGATAGTTTCATCGTCTTGGCTTCCTTGCCCAAAACCAACCCGATCCTGAAAATTATTTTTCTGACTGAATCCGATATTTCTGCGGAAGAATTTTCCCATTGTTTCACTACTTCACCAACAAAATCACCCGAAAAGGAGGCGCTTTCTTCGGTGTGATGCAAATCAGGAGCATAAATTCCAATGGCAGAAGCTGAAATAAATATATGTGGCCTTTTCCCATCAGGCAATTATATCCGTTTGCTCCTGAAAGGACAATTTTCATAAATTCGTTGTTATCATTCAAACATATTGAATAAAGAACTGCAATTAACTTGAAATTAAGTTTATCTTTTCAGGATATAAACACAATTCAACCCATTTTAATGTAATTTTGAGTCAATCTAACTCACAAAAAAAACCAAAACAACGAAAAAATGGAATAGTTATTTATGATCAGGTCTTGAAATTCCGGTTATTTTATGTTTTGCAAATATTTTCCCAAATTTTCCGTTTAAGTTAGTTGTCAATCAACTGTTCATTTCAAATCGATCGAAACTGCATGAAAAAGAAAACACCAATATCTTCAGCAAAAACAAAAACATCAATCCGAAAAAAGTCAAGCTCACCGAAAAGTTTAAAACGTAAAATTTTTATGTTTTTCGTAAAAGCTGGTGTAGCGTTAATTTTGCTTGCATTTTTGCTTTTCCTGATTGTATATGTTGGTTTTACAGGACCTGTTCCTTCAACCGAAGAATTGCAGAAGATAAAAAATCCGGTATCAACCGAAGTTTATGCCAATGACGGCCGGTTGCTCGGGAGATATTACATCGAAAACAGAAGTAATGTTAGTTTTGACCAAATATCGCCTAATGTTGTCAATGCCTTGGTTGCTACCGAGGATTCGCGGTTTTACCATCATCGCGGAATCGATGAGATTGCTTTGTTGCGGGTATTTTTTAAATCAGTGCTGTTACAAGACCATAGTGCCGGTGGTGGCAGTACATTGAGTCAGCAGATTGCCAAAAATCTATATCCACGTAAATCTTTTGGTCCTTTAAGCATGCCGGTAAACAAGCTTCGGGAGTCAATAATCGCCTACCGGCTTGAGAAACTTTATACCAAGGACGAAATTCTGGCGCTTTACCTGAACACCGTTCCGTTTGCCGAAAACACCTTTGGAATTGGTATTGCTTCTGAACGATTTTTCAGTAAACAACCTTCAAAACTTAATGTGCAGGAAGCAGCAACCATTATCGGTATGTTGAAAGCAAACAACAGTTACAATCCGAGAAAAAATCCTGAACGTTCATTGGAAAGGCGCAATGTGGTTATTGATCAGATGCTTAAATACGGCTACCTGTCGGAAGGAGAGGCAAAAATGTATAAGGCGGAACCCTTGAATCTGACATACAATCTGATTACTTACAACGAAGGTCCGGCTCCGTATCTGATGGAGAAACTTCGGCCATTCCTGCAAAGTTGGTGTGACGATCATCTGAAAGAAGATCAAACTATTTATAATTTGTTTACTGACGGTTTAAAGGTTCAAACCACCATCGATTTTGACATGCAACTGGCTGCTGAAAATGCTGTTGCAGACCAAATGAAAAAGCTTCAGACCACATTTGATGAGCATTGGAGGAAAAATAAACCATGGGGAAATGATCAGTCGGTTGTTACCCGGGGAATGAAACGCTCCAACCGATACCGGAATTTAAAGAAAATTGGTGTTCCTGAAGATCAGATCAGGAAAATATTCAATACGCCAACCTCCGTTTCTTTATTTACATGGAATGGTAAAAAACAGGAAGAAATGACTCCAATGGATTCCATTCAGTATTATTTAAAAATACTGAATACCGGTTTTATGGCCATGGATCCCAATTCCGGAGAACTGAAAGCCTACATTGGCGGTATCGATTTCCGTTATTTTCAATATGATCATACCACTTCGAAACGGCAGGTAGGCTCAACCTTTAAGCCGATTGTTTACCTGGGAGCTCTTGAAGCTGGGATATCACCCAGTACCTATTTCGCAAACGAAAAAAAGATCTATGAAGATTACGATAACTGGTCGCCTGAAAATTCGCACGATGATTATACCGGTTATTATTCGATGGAGGGAGCATTGGCCAAATCGATCAATACCATCGCAGTTGATGTGCTGATGGCAGCCGGAATTTCGAATGTGGTTGATCTGGCCAAACGAATGGGAATTGAATCAGATTTGCCTGAATATCCTTCGCTTGCTTTAGGTACTGCTTCTGTTTCGCTTGAAGAAATGGTTTGTGTATATTCGGAGATTGTAAATGGCGGTCGAAAGGTCAGCCCCTATTACTTAACATCCATCGAATCCAATGCGGGTGCAGTTCTTGAAGAGTTTCGGAATATTCAACCTGATGAACAGGTTGCCCAGACTGAAAATTGCCGGATCATTACTCAGATGCTGAAATCGGTTGTGAACGAGGGGACCGGAAGTGCCATCCGCTCGGTTTGGGGTATTGATTCTGAATTTGCGGGTAAAACGGGAACAACACAAGATCAGGCTGATGGGTGGTTTATTGGAATGACTCCAACGCTGGTTGCCGGGGCATGGGTTGGAGGTGAAGACCCTTCCATTCATTTTCGGACGCTTGGAGAAGGAGCCGGCGGCCATACTGCCTTGCCTATTGTTGGTCAGTTTTACAGTCAGATTTTGCATCAAAGCAAGTTCCAGAATATGAGGTTTAGTACCTTTGAATTACCTTCTGAAGAAAGTTTGGCCATGATGGACATTCCTCCTTACCGCGAGATCATTGAGGTTGGCCTGAGAGGATTTTTAAAGGATATCTTTGGAAAGAAAGAAATCCAGAGGGAATCTGACTTGAAAATGCAGGGAAAATCAACCGTTGAACAAGCAAAAGATGAAACAAAACCTGCTGCTGAATCAGAAAAAAAACCATTCTGGCAGAGCATGAAAGATATTTTTAAGAAGAAGGGTAAATAAAGACTTATTTGGAAATGAATAAACGACTTGAGAGAATATTATCAGGAATCTCGGAAAAGAACCTGATCTACATTCTAAGTTTATTGGTGGGAATCCTCAGCGGGACTGCTGCTTTCATGCTGAAAAACTTCATTCATTCTGTCAGCCATTTTTTAACCCGGCATTTCAAAGACTCTGACGAAAGTTTCTATTACCTGGCTTATCCGATGATTGGTATCCTGATCAGTATGTTGATCGTGAAATATCTGATTAAGGACGATATCAGTCATGGAATATCTAAAATCTTATCAGCCCTATCCCGAAAAGGCAGTCATATTAAAGCGCACAACATGTTCTCTTCTATGATTACCAGCGGTTTCACCATTGGTTTCGGAGGATCGGTTGGAGCCGAAGCACCAATTGTTTACACCGGTTCAGCCATCGGGGCGAATATAGCCAAAGTCTTCAAACTGAATCAAAATCAGGTTCGCCTGCTTATCGGATGCGGAGCTACCGGTGCAATTGCCGGAATTTTCAAAGCTCCAATGGCCGGAGTCATGTTTACGCTGGAAGTACTGATGCTCGATTTGACCATGTCTTCCTTAATTCCACTTTTAATTTCCGGAATTACCGCGGCAACACTGGCTCACTTTTTTATGGGTAATCAGGTACTGTTTCATTTTTCTCTACAGAATCAGTTCGATTATGACAATCTGGTATATTATATTTTACTGGGAATATTTGCCGGAATTATCTCCTTATACTTTACCCGCACAGGGATGTTTGTTGAAAACCGAATCAACCGAATTGACAACAGATATAAAAAGCTTATCCTGGGTGGAATCTCTATGGGTGTAATGGTATTTATCTTTCCATCGTTATGGGGCGAAGGCTATGAATCAATCAATAAGATTTTTAATGGCGAAGGTGCAGATTTGCTGAACAACTCGATTTTTTTCGGTCTAAAAACTGAACCCCAGTATTTGCTCGTTATCCTTGGATTAATCCTGTTTTTTAAAGTGGTTGCAATGTCTATCACAACAGCAAGTGGGGGAGTAGGCGGAATCTTTGCTCCTACCTTGTTTATGGGAGCCACTGGAGGTTATATCTTAGCGCTTTTCCTGAATACTTTTTTTGGACTGCATCTGTCGTATGCCAACTTCGCATTAACGGGAATGGGGGCATTAATGGCTGGCGTAATGCACGCACCTTTACTTGGCATTTTCTTAATTGCCGAAATAACAGGTGGATATCAATTGTTGGTTCCTCTGATTATCTCAGCTACTGTAGCTTATGTGACTATTACCCGATTCGAACCACATTCCATTTATTCCAAACGATTGGCTGAGGTAGGTGAATTGGTTACCCACCACAAGGACAGGGCTGCCATGCATTTTATGGAAGTTCAGGAATTGATTGAAACAGATTTTACCATTTTATCGCCTGACCTGACCCTGGGGCAAATGACTTATTTTATTGCCCGCTCCAAGCGCGATTTATTTCCGGTAGTAGATGAAAAAGGTGTGATGAAGGGTATGATTAAAATGAATGATATCCGGAATATGATGTTTGAGCAGGATTTATATGAAAAAATAAAGGTTCGTGATCTGATGTATATGCCTGAATTTTTCATTTCTCCACATGATCCGATGGATGTCGTTGTTGAAAAATTCCGGACCTGTAAGCGGTTCAACCTGGCAGTCCTCGATCAAGGAAAATACGTTGGATTTATTTCCAGAGCCAGGGTATTTTCAGTTTATCGCGATACTATGGCCGACCTTTCATACGATTAAGAGCAAGTACAGTTTCCTGGCATTCCTTGTTGATAGTTGATTGTAGCGATGATGTTTTGCTTTGTAACAACATGACCGCAAAGGAAATAAGTTACTTGATCAAACCTGCACTACAACCAATCATTTAATTATTCGGTAATGTGCCAGATAAACTCCTGAAAAAATAAGAGTAAAGATGGCATTGGTAACCGAAAATGCGTTGGAACCCAACCAGACTACAGGGAGAAATAATACCATCGTTTGAGCTGCCAGGTAAAAGTAAAGACCGGATCTACGCATCCGGTAAAGTTTAATAGCGCCAGCCAGTGAGACGCTGAATGAGGCCATGAGTATAGCAAAATAGATCGGGCTAAGCTTTTCGGTTGAAGTAAGGTTGGTAACCGATCTTATTTTTTCAGTCACAATTTTGAAAAAAACGGTTGAAAAGAACATACTAATAAAACCTATGCTACTGCCAATAATACTGAAAACGCATGCTGCCTCATAAATAATTGATTTTTTTCTCATCTTACCGAATATTAATTGTTCAAAAATACCTCAATTTTTGAATAACTTCATTTCTAAGGCATCCTGTTTTTATTATACCTTTACACCCTCAATTTTAACCAATATTTTACCGTAATGGAAAGAGATACTAAAGTATTTGAGATCATTGAAAAAGAACGTCAGCGACAGGTTAGCGGAATCGAATTGATCGCTTCTGAAAATTTTGTCAGCGAACAGGTTCTGGAAGCAATGGGTTCAGTGATGACCAATAAGTATGCAGAAGGATATCCAGGACACCGATATTACGGTGGCTGCCAGTTTGTTGATATGACCGAACAACTGGCCATTGACCGTATTAAAGAATTGTTTGGAGCCGTTTATGCCAATGTTCAGCCACATTCAGGCGCTCAGGCCAATGCTGCAGTCCTGGCCGTTATTTTGAATCCAGGCGATACATTTCTAGGTTTGGATTTGGCTCACGGGGGGCATCTTTCACATGGTTCTCCTGTTAATTCTTCCGGCGTATTATATCATCCGACAGCTTATCATGTCATTGAAGAATCAGGCCTCGTCGATTATGATGAAATGGAAGCCTTGGCCCTTGAACACAAACCCAAACTGATTATCGGAGGCGCTTCTGCTTATTCGCGGGAGTGGGATTATGCCAGAATGCGCGCTATCGCCGACCAGATTGGCGCTTTGCTGATGATTGACATGGCGCATCCTGCCGGTCTGATTGCTGCCGGTTTGTTGGATAACCCGGTAAAATATGCACACATTGTAACTTCGACAACACATAAAACTTTGCGTGGTCCTCGTGGCGGAATTATCCTGATGGGTGAAGATTTTGAAAATCCGTTTGGATTCAAAACGCCTAAAGGGGTGACCAAAATGATGTCGCAGGTACTCGACTTCTCAGTATTCCCCGGACAGCAAGGCGGACCTTTGGAACATGTGATTGCCTCGAAAGCTGTTGCATTTGCCGAAGCGCTCGATCCGTCATACAAAGTCTATCAGGCACAGGTAAAAAAGAATGCTTCGGTGATGGCCGATGCTTTTATGGCTAAAGGTTATAAAGTGATTTCAGGTGGAACCGACAATCACTCGATGTTAATTGATCTACGTACCAAATTCCCTGATATTACAGGCAAACAAGCCGAAAATGCGCTGGTTCGTGCCGACATTACCATCAATAAAAACATGGTTCCGTTCGACAGCCGTTCACCGTTTACCACTTCCGGATTACGTGTTGGAACACCAGCCATTACTACCCGTGGTCTGAAAGAAGATTTGATGCCGGTAATCGTTGATCTGATCGATGAAGTAATCAGCAATTTAGACAATGAAGAGGTCATTCTGTCGGTTCGCAAACGGGTGAATACGATGATGAAAGATCTTCCTCTTTTTGCCTGGTAGTTTTTCAAGGCAATAATATAAAGGTTGAATAAAAATCCGGAAGAAACCACTGAGTGGCTCTTCCGGATTTTTTCATAAGGGTTTTATTTCAGTTCAACGTCTTTTTCTCAAACTGGGATTAGCGTGAAAGATATCCTTATCCGAAATCAGAGTTTCAGTGAGACGTATAACCTATCAAAAGTCAGAGTCTGTTTTCAGAGACCTGGACTGTTGTACTCATCTTTTAAAATCTGATCCCGTGCACGGCTTCTGAACCTCCTGCTGTTTGATCCACTCAGGCTTGAATAGGAAGTAATTGCAACATACAGCAAAACAATTGAAATTAAAATAATTCCTAAATTTCGTAGTGGACTGAACAACATTATAAATAATATAATGCCAATAATCAAAAGCCATATTCCGGGAAAGTAACGATTGTTTTTTAGGTTTTGAATTTTCATGGCTCACCTCCTTTAGTTATAAGTTCGATTACTTCTACGAAAGCAGGAGAAGCTATGTTCCATCCATAAACAAACAAGGCAAAAGCTAAAGTATTGACACTTTAATCTCTTGCCTTGATGTTCTTTAACCTTGAAATTAAAGCGGAATATTGCCGTGTTTGCGCGGTAAATTTGATTTCCGTTTGTTGTGGGTCATATTCAAAGCCTGTATGATTTTATACCGGGTATCCTGAGGCAGAATAATTTCGTCAATGTATCCAAGTGCGGCTGCCCGGTATGGATTTGCAAATTTCTCGCGGTAATCCTCTACTGCAGCAGTTCTTTCTTCATCAGTCAGTTTGCCACGGTACAAAATGTTGATAGCGCCATCCGGGCCCATTACTGCAATTTCGGCGGTCGGATAGGCCAGGTTAACGTCTGCGCCAATGTGTTTGCTGGCCATCACATCATATGCGCCACCGTATGCTTTACGTGTAATCAGTGTAATTTTAGGAACGGTTGCTTCGGCAAAAGCATACAACAATTTGGCGCCATGTTTAATGATCCCGCCAAATTCCTGACCAGTACCCGGTAAAAATCCAGGCACATCGACCAACGTAACCAATGGAATATTGAATGCGTCGCAGAAACGGACAAACCGGGCTGCTTTCACCGACGAATTAATGTCGAGAACACCTGCCAGGTAAGCAGGCTGATTCGCCACAATTCCTATTGGCCTACCACCCATTCGGGCAAATCCAATTACAATGTTGGGTGCATAATGTGGTTGAACTTCCAGAAAATGTTCTTCGTCAATTATCTTGTTGATGATGTCTTTGATATCATACGGCTTGTTGGGATCAACCGGAACGACTTGATTCAACGAACTATCTGCCCGGTCTTCAGGATCGGTACAGATAGTTAAGGGCGGTTCTTCCATGTTGTTCGACGGAATGAAACTAATCAGTTCCCTGACCATCATTAGTGTTTGCTCTTCGTCGCTGCCGGTAAAATGGGCAACTCCGCTTTTTGATGCATGAGTGATTGCTCCGCCAAGTTCTTCTTTCGTGACATCTTCGTGGGTAACTGTACGGATTACTTCCGGACCTGTTACAAACATGTGACTGGTTTTTTCGACCATGAATATAAAATCGGTCAGGGCAGGAGAATAAACAGCCCCTCCGGCACATGGGCCCAGAATGGCGCTGATCTGCGGAATTACTCCGGAAGAAAGTACGTTGTTGTAGAAAATATCAGCATAACCAGCCAAACTTTCAACGCCTTCCTGGATGCGGGCGCCACCTGAATCGTTCAGCCCAATGAGGGGGGCTCCCATTTTTACTGCCAAATCCTGAATTTTAAGGATTTTATCAGCATTGGAACGGCTCAGCGTGCCTCCAAAAACAGTAAAATCCTGGGCAAAAACATAAACCAGCCGACCATCAATTTTTCCATATCCCGAAACCAATCCGTCTCCCGGGATTTTTTGTTTATCGATTCCGAAGTCGGTGGCCCTGTGAGTCACCAATTTGTCGATTTCATTAAAAGTTCCCGGATCGAGTAACATAGCAATCCGTTCGCGCGCTGTCTTTTTCCCTGAATGGTGTTGTTTTTCAACCCGTTGGGCTCCACCACCAGCTTCAGCTTCTTGGTTTATTTTTTCAAACTGATCAAATTTGGCTTGTAAATTCATTTATATCTAATTTATTCGATTTCTATTAATACCTGATTTGCATCGACCGTACTTCCTTCACTAACATGAATTTTGACAATCTTTCCATCGATGGGCGATTTGTATTCACTTTCCATTTTCATGGCAGAGATGGTAATTAAGGTATCACCTTTTTTAACTTCATCATTCAGTTTAACCGGAATTTTCACCACCTTACCTGGCATGGGTGAAATGATGGAGTTTTCAGAAGCCATTTGTGTCGCTGTTGACCGGTTCCTGCGATACCTTGATTCGGCATCGATCACTTCAACATTGTATGAATCGTAAAGGGTATAGGCCGTATAATGTTTTAATTTCGATTGAGGGACCAATTCAATGTTATATGACCGGCCATTTTCAAGAATCGAAAATATACCTTCGTCGTTGTGCATTAAATCAACCTGATAAATCCGGTCATCTACCTTGATTTCCAGCAGGTTTTCGAATTGTTTGATAATCTCAACTGACGCGATCCGTTTATCCAGTTTAATTTCTATAGACATATTTTGGGGGATTATAAACGTTCAAAATTCTTTTGATAGGTGTATTTTTTCCAACGGTTTTGGGCAGGGTACATTGCTTTGGAGGTTTTTGCAATGTTCAGCTGGTCCATGTATTCAATGTAGGTTGCAATGATGACCATGTCTTCACATTCAGTAGGGCATTTGGATTCAGCATGCAGAAATACCTTGTTTTTTTCAATGAAGTTGGTGTCATAATTTCCGCTCCGGAAGTCGTCAGAATCCATAATCCTTTCCAGAAACTTGATTGAAGTTTTCACACCTGTAATTTTATATTCGTAGAGCGCTCGTTTCATTCGTTCGATTGCTTCACTGCGGTTTTCAGCCCAAACAATCAGCTTCGAAATCATTGAATCATAGTAGATCGGAATTTCATATCCTTCATAGACATAACCATCAGTCCTGACACCCAGGCCGAGAGGTTGAGTGATGTTGTGAATTTTTCCGGGACTTGGCATGAAGTTATTGTCGGTATCCTCGGCATAGATGCGGCATTCGATCGCGTGGCCTGTTTGTTTCAGTTTTTCCTGACTAATCGTTAGCGGATGACCTTCGGCAATCAGAATCTGTTGTTTGACCAGGTCAATTCCTGTCACACGTTCGGTAATGGGATGTTCAACCTGAAGACGTGTATTCATTTCCAGAAAATAGAAATTCAAATCGTTGTCAACCAGAAATTCGATGGTTCCGGCTCCTTCATAATTTACTGCCCTGGCAGCTTCAACAGCATATTTCCCCATTTTTATCCGAAGCTCAGGTGTCATAAGCGGAGAAGGAGTTTCCTCAATCATCTTCTGATGACGACGTTGAACGGAACATTCGCGTTCGAACAAATGAATCGTATTGCCATGCTGATCGCCCAAAACCTGAAATTCGATGTGGTGAGGCGATGTAATATATTTTTCGATGTAAACAGAGTCATTTCCAAATGACGATTTGGCCTCTGACCGGGCTGATCTGACCATTGAAATGATGTCTTTTTCGTCGGTAATCAGGCGCATTCCTTTGCCACCCCCACCTGCTGAAGCTTTTACCATCACCGGAAGTCCAATTTCCCTGATCGTATCAAGGGCATCTTTTTCGGTTTTCACACTTTCTGTAGTTCCGGGAACAACAGGAACACCAGCAGCAATCATGGTTAACCGGGCCTGAATCTTATCGCCCATCTGGTTAATTACTTCTGGAGATGGTCCAATGAATTTGATACCATTCTCAGCACATTTCCGGGAGAAATTAGCATTCTCCGATAAAAATCCGTAGCCGGGATGAATGGCATCTACTTTCGATTTTTTGGCCACCTCAATTATTTTATCAGCATTCAGGTAACTTTCGGAGGAGGAGGAGGGCCCGATATGATAAGCCTCATCAGCATAACGGACATGCATGGAGGTACGGTCGGCATCAGAAAATACTGCCACGGTCGAAATACCCATCTCGCGGCAGCTCCGCATGATACGTATGGCTATTTCGCCACGATTGGCAATAAGGATTTTGTTGATTTTCTTCATATCAAATTGTTAATTCAAATAGTGAATGAGTAAGCAAAAATACTTACCAAGCATTAAAAGGCGTGAAAAATAGGAATTGTTTACGAAATAGGCTTCAATTTTCAAAAAAAAAATACAGTTAACATATTTGCAAATTGTAATTTTAGTATATATTTGCTTACTTTAATTTTAAAATATGCCTTTTCGCTCAGGTCTTATTCCATTCGTTTTTTTATTCGGAACTGTTTCTGCTTTTGCACAAATTTCGGAAAAATATAGCCTCTCCACTGATTCAACTGTCAACCGGCTAGCCGGAACCCAACGTGTGTATTATGCAACCAGAATAGATAAACGACCTAAAATTGATGGCAAACTTATTGATGCCTGCTGGGAAAATGGTGTTTGGTCGGGTGGATTTGTACAACAGGTTCCTTCCCAGGGGAAAAAACCTTCGCAAGAAACAAAAATTAAAATTCTTTACGACGACAATAATTTGTATGTTGGGTTCAAATGTTTTGATAGTGGTCCCGGAAAAATCAGGCCTATTCTGAGCCGAAGGGATAATAGCGTTGGAGATATCGCTGGTATCGCATTGGATTCATACCACGACAAGCAGACAGCTTATGAATTTAATGTCGCAGCATCGGGGCAAAAGGTAGATATGGTGCATTTAGGTGCTTATAGCTGGGATTTTAACTGGGATGCTGTTTGGGATGGTAAAGCACAGGTTTACGATTCCATCTGGACTTCTGAATTGCAGATTCCGTTCAATCAAATTCGGTTTTCCCCGGGTAAAGAACAGGTATGGGGCATGCATGTCTGGCGCTGGATTGACCGACTGGAGGAAGAAAGTCAATGGAAACTGATTCCCATTGATGCTCCTTCAATGGTTTATTTGTTTGGTGAGTTAAGAGGCATCGAAGGAATTAATCCGAAAACTAATTATGAGTTTTTACCCTATCTAAACACGCGCTTCAGCCCCAATACTGATCAGGAAAACAAAACTACTTATGGCATTGGCTTAAACGGAAAGGTAGGGTTGAATTCAGGTTTTACACTCGATTATGCCTTCAATCCAGATTTCGGTCAAGTTGAAGCCGATCCTTCTGTTCTCAATTTAACTTCGTACGAGGTATTTAATGAAGAAAAACGGCCGTTTTTTCTGGAAGGAAATACGATTCTTGATTTTAGCATTGGAGGTGACATGTTGTTTTACAGCCGCAGAATTGGTCATGCACCGAGTTATTACCCAGATCTGACTGAAAGCCAGACGCTTTCCATCTCGGACAATACACCGATATTAAGTGCTTTGAAATTGACCGGAAAAACGAAAAATGGCTTGTCGGTTGGTGTGGTGCAAAGCATTACAGCGAAGGAGAATGCAACCATTTACAGCGGTGATTCAAAATCCAAAATAGCGGTAGAACCCTTTACCAGCTTTTTGGTTGGACGCATAAAACAGGATTTCAATAAGGGAAATACCGTTTTGGGAGGGATGGTAACCTCCACCTTCCGGAATATTAACGATGATCACCTGGCTTTCCTTTCCAAGTCGGCGATGGCTGGGGGTATTGATTTTCAGCATAACTGGAAAAAGCGCAAATACTTTGTCGATTTTAAAGGCTTTTTCAGCGATATCAAAGGTGAAAAAGATGCCATTTCAAGGTTGCAGTTGTCTCCGGTACATTATTATCAGCGAACAGATGCCAGTCATCTGGAATACGATCCTGAGCGTACAAGTCTTACTGGCTGGGGAGGTTCACTAAAAGGTGGTAAACGTAGTGGTAAATTCAGAGCTACAGGCTCACTGAACTGGCGCTCGCCTGGAGTTGATATCAATGATGTGGGCTATTTATATCAGGCTGATTTAATCAACGAATTGGTGAACATGACCTACAAAGTCAGTCATCCCAAAGGAATTGTCCGGAGTTATTTTGTTGAATTTGAACAGGAACATGACTGGAGTTACGGTGGCGAAAATACGCTCGACCGGCTAAAATTACACGGATACCTTCAATTCAATAGCCTGTGGAATGCGCATTTGAATCTGAAAAAGTATTACAATATTTTTGATACGCGTGAATTGAGAGGTGGCCCAAATTTGTATAAGAATGGTTATAATGATGTCGAATTATTCATTCAGTCAAATTCGGTCAAAAAATTATTTGTAGGCTTTGGTCCGAGAATTAGATTTTATGCTGATCAAATTTCCAAAACATCATACTTCACTGCACACTGGAGGTGGCAGATCAATGACAGGTTCAGCATTACTTCGCATACTATTTTTGATAATTCAGTTGATCACCATCAGTTTGTGACCCGAACCAAAGATCTTTCAGGTTCAACCCGCTATCTGGTAGGAACTATTGACCGAAATACAATTTCGTCAACACTGCGCTTCGAATATTTTGTATCACCTGAAATTTCCATTCAGTATTATGGAAATCCATATGCTTCAACCGGTAAATACGAAAATTTCAGGGAAGTAGCTGATGCTTCAAATAAATCGCTGGATAAAAGGTATATAAGCCTTTTACCTTCAGCAGGTAATAAGTATGATCTTCTCAGAGACGGCAAACCGGCCTACAGCATTAAAAATCCTGATTTTAATTTTCAGGAATTCAGATCCAATCTGGTTGCCCGTTGGGAATTCAGGCCCGGATCAACCTTGTACCTCGTATGGACAAATACCCGTTCGGCCTATTCCGATCAGTTAGATCAATCGATCTGGAAAAGTTTTGGAAACATCTGGAATGTGAAACCCCAAAACGTATTTATGATCAAATTCAGTTATTGGTTTTCCATCTAATTCTTTCCTTTGTTTGACTTTCTGAATTCAAAACTGTGAACATCGCTGAATACATACCTGCTTACCGCAAAAATCTGACTCTGGCTATTCCTGTTATCTTTTCACAGATTGGGCAGGTTACCGTTAATCTGGCTGATAATATGATGGTCGGGCATGTGGGGACAACCGAGCTAGCTGCTGCATCATTCGCCATTAATTTATTTCACGTTGGAATGCTTTTCGGACTTGGAATAACTTTTGGACTGACTCCACTGGTCGGAAAATCGTTCAGTACAAAGAATCAGGAGAATATTGGCAGCTGGTTCAAAAATGGAGTATTGGTATATTTTATTGCATCAATTGTTTTGTGTGCGGCAATGTCGTCGGTTATTTTGCTGATGGACCGCATGGGACAAAGCAAAGAAGTGGTTGAAATGGCCATTCCTTATTACCTGATTCAGGTTTCTTCGCTTATTCCACTGATGTTGTTTTTCTCGGTCAAGCAGTTTTTTGAAGGGATTGGCAATACCAAATTGGCCATGACGATTACCATTGCAGCCAATTTGATTAATATCGGGCTAAATTATATCCTGATATACGGGAAGCTGGGTTTTCCGGCGTTTGGCCTGAATGGTGCCGGTTATGCCACCCTTATTTCCAGGTTAATTATGCCTGTCATATTCGTGTTCGTGATTTTAAGGAGACAGGCTTTCCGGATCTATTTAACTGAAGCAATCCATTCTGGATTTGAACGACTGAAAATCAGGAGAATTATTTCGATTGGATTACCGATTGGATTACAGATGGTCATTGAAGTTTTGTCGTTCAGCCTAGGAGCGATTATGCTTGGGTGGATATCTAAAGAATCACTGGCCGGACACCAGATAGCCATCAGCATGGCTTCCATGACCTACATGATTTCGTTTGGAATGGCCTCCGCAACTACCATTCGGGTAAGTCATGCCTGTGGCGAACACGACAGGAATGAACTTAAGCAGGCCATTTTTGCATCACTTCACATGGTAATTGCATTCATGTCGTTGATGGGAATCCTGTTTGTACTACTGCGGAACCAATTGCCTGTTTTATTTACGTCTGATCCGGAGGTGATAAAAGTTGCAGCAGGATTGCTGATTGTCGGCGCATTTTTCCAGATTTCAGACGGAATTCAGGTTATTTTGTTGGGTGCATTGCGTGGAATGGCCGACGTCAGAATTCCTATGTTTATTGCTTTTTTCTCTTATATCGTGGTAAGTTTACCCATCAGCTATTTGCTTGCATTTGTCTTTCATTTCGGATATTCAGGCGTTTGGATCGGATTTGTATTCGGACTTTCAACAGCTGCAGTCCTGTTTGGCTTACGGCTGAAAAACCAGGTGCAAAAATTCGGACATTAAAAAGGCTGATTACTTGAACAGCGTTCAAATAACCAGCCTTTTTTTGAGATAGTCTTTTGGATTATTTTACGTAAGAAGCTGCATTCAAATACTCATAACTTTTGCGAACGCTTACAATTGGATCGAAGTTATAGCGTTCTACCTCAACGAATGAATCTTTCAAGCCATTTTTATAAGCAGTTTCGTAGATTGATTTGAAGTCGATTAATCCGCTTTCACCGATTTCTTTCTCGTCTTTGATATGCAAAACAGGGAAACGGTCAGAATATTTTTTCATGTAATCTACCGGGCTCGCTCCTCCTTTTGTAACCCAATAAACGTCCATTTCAAAGAATACCTTTTTTGGATCAGTGTTTTTGAGCATTAAATCGTAAATAGACTCACCTTCAATTTTTGCAAATTCTCGATCGTGGTTGTGATAGCCAAACTGAACTTTTGAACCGGAAGTCAATTCTCCGATTGCGTTGTAGAAATCGCACCAAATTTTTACTTCGTCCAGTGTTTTAGGCATCGGCATGCTTGGTTTGACCAGGAAGCGAACACCTGCTTCAAGGTGATCTTCCAATGCCTTCTTCCACCAATCCATGGCTTCATTATGCGTTTCTTTGGTATAATTCGGACCACCCAAATGAGCGCTGGTCATCTTCATGCCAAGATCTTTTACTGTTTTTTTTAATTCGGCAGGAGACATTCCATAAATTTTTCCATCTGCATAGTTCGCAGCTTCCAAAGTAATGTAACCCATGTCGGCAACTTGTTTTAAGGTTCCCAACGCATCCACCTTCATGGCATCGCGCAACGAATACAGTTGTAAACCTATGGCTTTCTTCCCTTTTTTCTGAAGGACGGAGCCCTGGAGCATTTGGTTGCCGATTAAACTTCCGGCAACCAGTAAAGAACTGGTTTTGAGAAAATCTCTTCTGTTTGTCATTTTTCTAATGATTTCGGATTTATTTGAATACTTGGTCAAATATCAATTTTACTTATTTTTTTATTGCCGACAGCATTTTTGGTCCCTCAGGGGTATCAACCTTGCCGGTCAGTTTATTCTTTTCGCGGGTTACACTTACCTGATAAACCCATTCCCCGATAAGGGATTTGTTTTTCACTTCAGCTTGAAGTGGAGAGCCATAAAGCATTGTAATTGTTACTAATAACATAAGTAAACCAAGCAGATTTTTCATAAGTATTTTGATTAGTGGTCAGGATTTAAAAGTATGAAAAAGAATGGAGAAATGGCGTCAATTTGTGAACGTAATCTATTGGCGAGAGAATATGAGGATTCCTTTTTCTTATCCGACCGATTCAAAAAATCTCTTTTTTACCAATACTTTTGGTTTCGAATTTTTAGGCTCCTGGAATGACATTGGATAGACAGGCTCTCCAATTATTGTAATTTTTTTTAAAGTGTTTTCTTTGACTTCATCAGTTTGCATACTTGATAGCTGCAGCCCGGTTTGGTTCCGGGAATTATACAGACGACCCGGGATATATGCGACAATAATTCCCAATGTAATTATACAAAATATCAGGGTGTTAATATTCAATATCCTGTTTAGCGCAAAAGTAAGGGCAATAAAAATGATATTCACGGATACAATCATTAAGGTAGCTTTCAGATGAGAATGCCCCAGTTTTAAGCAGGTGTGATGGATGTGATTCATGTCGGGAGAAAAAGGCGAACGCCCTTCTGAAATTCGTATGAAAAACACCCGCAAGGTATCAATTACCGGAATAATCAGAATACCGATTGAGATTACCGGAGCATTCCGGATTGCATAAGGCGCCAGCTGAATATTAAGTTCGTTAAATTTAATGACCAAAACAACCATGATCACACCAAGAATAAGCGAACCCGTATCTCCCATAAAAATCTTGTGCTTCTTCCCGAAAACATTAAAAATAAAAAATGCAATTAAAGTACCGGCTAAACTGAAGCACATGATACCATATTCCTGATGGCCCGCCAAAAGAAACCATGACCCGAAAACTACCGAAATCAGGATGCATAAACCTGAAGCCAATCCATCAATTCCGTCAATCAGGTTAAATGCATTGATTAATGCAATCATGGCAAATAAGGTGATGGCAAAACTAATTGGATAGTTGATTTCGTGAAATCCAAAAACTCCCTGCAGATTGGTAAATCTGAAGTTGCCGAGAACGATCAGCATACTGGCTGCGGCTAGTTGAATCAATAGTTTTTTATAAGCAGAAATTTCAACCAGGTCATCTTTAAGCCCTACAAAAAACATGAGAATTATGGCAGCTATCAAATATTTAAGTTCAGGGAAATTATAACCATCGGTTGCAATAATTGTACTGAGTATAAAGCCAATAAAAATGGCTACGCCCCCCAGTGTTGGAACAATAACCTTGGAAGCTTTTCTTGAGTTAGGGGTATCGTAAAGATGTTTGGTAATCGATACCCTTATGATTGGAGGAATGGTTACGTAAACGATGCCAAAACCTAAAATGAAGCCAATAAGTGAATACAATACACTCATATTAAAAATATTAAGCAGTTAAAGTTAAAGCTTTAATTAAAAAAAAACTAATAAAATTGTATTAACGTTCAACGAATCAATCTCTACTTCGCTTTCTGTCCACCTTTGACGCATTCACAATCACCCAATCTAAAAAACTATTCATGCTTTCTATAAACGAAAAATGAGAGAATATGTTTTAAAAGGAATCCTTTTTTTACTGTTATTTAATTAAATTAAAGCATGGGTTGTCCTTTGGATTTTAAATCCCAACAAAAGACTTACCTTCGGAATTCAATTTTATCGACTGAAAATGGACCAGCAAATAATCAACCACATTTCACAACAGGTTGGAATCCAGTATGTACAGGTAGCTAATGCCATTCAGTTACTGGATGAAGGTGGAACGGTGCCTTTTATTTCAAGATACCGCAAGGAACGCACGGGCAGTTTGGATGAAGTTCAGATTGAAGCCATCAAAGATGCCAAAGAAAAGATGGAAGAATTGCTTAAACGCAAGGAAACCATTTTGAAAACCATTCAGGAACAGGAAATGCTTACTCCTGAACTTCAAAAGCGAATTGAAGTGTGTTTTGATTCAACCGAATTGGAAGATATCTATCTTCCATACAAACCAAAACGCCGGACCCGAGCTTCCATTGCACGCGAAAAAGGATTGGAACCTCTGGCAGAGATGATAACGAAACAACTTGAATCCAATATTGAGCGTAAAGCTCAGTCATTTGTCAGTGATTTAGTCGAATCTGTAGGTGATGTCTTGGCCGGGGCCCGCGATATTATTGCAGAATGGATCAATGAAAATGAAAAAGCCAGGGCGATTGTCCGGCGGGCATTTGATTCAAATGCCATTATTACAAGCAAGGTGATCAAAGGCAAAGAGGAAGAAGCTGCCAAATATCATGACTATTTTGACTGGAATGAAGCCTTAAAAAAATGTCCTTCTCACCGGCTAATGGCCATGCGCCGTGGTGAAAATGAAGGATTTCTCAGGGTTTCGGTATCTCCTGACAGTGAAGAACCTATTCTTCGGCTGAAACGTTTTTTTATTCACAGCAATAATGCTTGTGCAGATCAATTGGAACTGGCTGTAAACGATGCTTATAAACGACTTCTGGAACCATCCATCGAAACCGAATTTGCCAATTTATCGAAAGAAAAAGCTGATGAAGAAGCCATTCGGGTTTTTGCCGAAAATTTGCGTCAGCTTTTACTGGCAGCGCCTCTTGGTCAAAAACGTGTTCTGGCGCTTGATCCGGGTTATCGTTCCGGCTGTAAAGTGGTCTGTTTGGATGCACAGGGGAATCTGTTGCACAACGAAACAATTTATCCACACAAACCCCAGGAGAAAACAAAGGAGGCTGCCCGGAAAATATCCTCGCTGGTGAGTTCCTATCAGATTGAAGCTGTTGCCATCGGAAACGGCACAGCAAGCCGCGAAACCGAAGCATTCATAAAGAAACTGCATTTCGATAGGGAACTGCGGGTATTTGTAGTTTCTGAAGATGGCGCATCCATTTATTCAGCATCAAAAATTGCCCGCGATGAATTCCCTCAATACGATGTGACTGTTCGGGGCGCTGTTTCAATCGGGAGACGCTTGTTGGATCCATTGGCAGAACTGGTTAAAATCGATCCGAAATCAATCGGTGTGGGTCAGTATCAGCACGATGTTGATCAGAAAAAATTAAAAAGCAGTCTGGATAAAGTGGTTGAATCAAGTGTAAATCTGATTGGCGTGAATGTGAATACAGCCTCGCAACATTTACTGACTTATATTTCCGGACTTGGACCTCTCTTGGCTCAAAATATCGTTGATTTCAGGAAAGAGAACGGCCCTTTTAATGCCCGTGCCGAATTGCAAAAAGTTCCACGCATGGGCGCAAAAGCATTTGAGCAATCAGCCGGATTTTTAAGAATTCCGGAAGCTGAAAACCCTTTGGATAATTCGGCGGTTCATCCCGAATCCTATTTTGTAGTTCAACGGATTGCAAAGGATTTGAATTGCGGTATTCAGGAATTGATTTCGAACGAAGAGTTTCGGAAACAAATTGTCTGGTCAAATTATGTGACCAATCAAATCGGGCTTCCGACTCTCAAAGATATTGAGAAAGAACTGGCCAAACCTGGCCGTGATCCACGGAGTGCGATTAAAGTGTTTGAGTTTGCCCCTGACATTTTTAAAGTTGAGGATTTGCAGATAGGAATGGTGCTGCCGGGAATTGTAACCAATATTACGAAATTCGGGGCATTTGTTGATGTGGGCGTGAAACAGGATGGATTGGTACATGTTTCACAACTGGCCGACCGTTTTATCAGCGATGCTTCCGAAATTGTAAAACTGCATCAGCATGTACATGTCAAGGTAATTGAACTCGATTTACTGCGAAAACGAATTCAATTAAGTTTGAAACAGGTACCTCAAAATTAGATGGTTTTCTCTCTTGATCTGGTAAGTCGTTTCTGGGTTGTCATGTTATTCGTCCTCCCCGTCTTCAAAATAATTGTCCTGATTATCTAATTCAGCTTCAAGAAACGCTTCCGCAGCTTCTAAAAGTTGGGTGATAAGATTTTTGTCCTTTGGCTTTTCGTCGATCCAGTAAATGGTCTGATTAACTGCGAAATCTTCGATGTCGCTTCCGACAATAAAACGCGGGTTTTCATTGTGCACAACATAAAGCATATCAGGCATTTCCTGAGAATTGTCGGCGAGTAAGAATTTTGGTAGCATAATTTTTATTTTCTGATTTGTTAAACAAATTTAGAAAAAAATGGGAATAAATAGCATGAATGCTGATCAATTTTAAGACAAACTGGAACTTGGAACTTGGAACTTGAAATTCCTTTGTACTTTTGCGCTCATAATAAATTAGGTATGACTCTGGTATATCCTGAAAATTTTGAATCGAAGATAGGTTTTGATAAAATCCGTGAATTGCTCAAGGGAAGGTGTTTGAGCAACCTGGGCAAGGAATATGTTGACGAAATTCGTTTTAACAGCGATTTTGGACAACTGACTGAAGATCTTTCATTAGTCAGTGAATTTGTTTCTATCATTCAGGAAATGGAGAATTTTCCGACCAGTTATTATTTTGATCTTCGTGAAGCTCTTTCAAAAATCAGGATTGAAGGCCGTTTCATGGAAATTCAGGAAGTATTTGACCTGAAACGTTCGTTGGAGACGATTTCAGGAATTGTACGTTTCCTGAAACAAACCAAAGAAGGCCAGTTGCCTTGTTTGAAGCGATTGTTGGCTGGTGTTCAGGTTTACCCGTATGTTATCGATCGAATTGAAAATATTCTGAACAAATACGGAAAAATCAAGGACAATGCTTCTCCTGAATTATCGCGAATCCGCAAGGATTTGCTGAGCAAACAATCCGGAGTCTCCAAGCGGTTGCATGCGATTCTGAAAAAAGCTCAGGATGACGGTTTGGTGGAGGAGGATGCCACTGTGGCTATCCGCGACGGACGGGCAGTTATTCCCATAGCTTCTGCACACAAAAGGCGACTTAATGGAATTATTCATGATGAGTCGGCTACCGGAAAGACTTCATACATTGAACCGGCCGAAGTGGTTGAGCTGAATAACCAGATCCGCGAGTTGGAATATGCCGAATTGCGAGAAATTGTTCGTGTTCTGACCACTTTCTCCAATGATATCCGCCCGTATTTGCCCGACTTGATGCTGGCTTATGAATTTTTGGGCAAGATTGATTTTATCCGGGCCAAAGCTATTTATGCCATCGATATTGATGGGATCAAGCCATTTATGGAAGACAAATGTCAGCTGGAGTGGGAGAGCGCTGTTCATCCCTTGTTAATGCAGGCTTTACGGCGAGAAAACCGGAAAGTGGTTCCGCTGAATATTACTCTGACTCCCACCAAACATATTTTACTGATTTCGGGGCCCAATGCAGGAGGAAAATCTGTTTGCCTCAAAACGGTCGGTTTGCTTCAGTATATGCTGCAATGTGGTTTGTTGATCCCGGTGAGACAAAGCAGTTCGACCGGAATTTTCGAGAAGCTTTTCATCGACATTGGCGACGAACAATCCATTGAAAATGACTTGAGTACCTATAGTTCGCATTTGCTGAACATGAAATTTTTTCTGAAGAATTCAAATGAAAGAACCCTTGTTTTAATTGACGAATTTGGTACTGGGACCGAACCGATGTTGGGTGGGGCTATCGCAGAATCAATCCTGGGGCAGCTCAATGAAATGAAAGTATTTGGAGTAATTACCACTCATTATACCAACCTGAAACATTTTGCATCTTCCAGCGAAGGAATTGAAAATGCAGCCATGATGTACGATTCAGCCAAAATGGAGCCTTTGTTTCAGCTCGATATTGGTAAGCCTGGAAGCTCATTTGCTTTCGAAATTGCCCGGAAAATTGGTCTTCCGGAGAAAATTCTGGAGGATGCCACAGAAAAGATTGGCAAGGACCATATCAATTTTGACAAGCACCTGCGCGACATTGTTCGGGATAAACGGTATTGGGAAACCAAAAGGCAGAAAATCAGGAAAGTGGAGAAATCGCTGGACGAAATGGCCGAAAAATATGGAACAGATTTGGGGCAGTTGGATAAACAGCGCAAGGAAATTTTACTAAAAGCGCGTCAGGAAGCAGAACAGATACTTTCTGAAGCCAACAAACGGATCGAAAATACCATTTTCGAAATTCGGGAGAGCCAGGCTGATAAGGAAAAGACCAAATTGATCAGGGCCAAACTGACTGATTTCAAAATAAAAGTCGAAGAAACGACAACTGCGCAGGATGATCTGATTAATCAAAAAATTCAAAGATTAAAAGAAAAGGAAACCAGCCGAAATCAGAAAAGAAGCGCGAAGAAACCGGAAGTTGAGAAAGAAAAAGAAATTGAGCCCGATGTCTGGAAAGCAGGCGATAAAGTGCTAATGACCGGAAATCAGAATGTCGGTGAAATTCTGGAATTGAATGAAAAAAATGTGGTAGTGGCTTTCGGACAATTGCGAACATCAGTCAGCCGCGAAAAACTTCAGAAAATAACCGGAAACGAGGCGAAGAAAATACAGCGCACATACAACCAGACTTTGCCCAATATCAACAAAGGAATGAGCGAAAAACGACTCAATTTCAAGACAGAAATTGATGTTCGGGGACAGCGCACTGAAGAGGCTATTCAGATTATTCAGTCGTTTATTGACGATGCCATTATGCTCGATTTTAGTGAATTGCGCATTCTGCATGGCAAAGGAAATGGCATTTTGAAGGAAATGATACGGAATTACCTGAAATCGGAACCTGCAGTGAAATCATGCCGCGACGAACATGTTCAGTTTGGCGGTTCAGGAATTACGGTGGTTGAGATTGGATAGGTGATCAGTGTTCCCCGCCTGCCAGCGAGGCAGGAGTCGCAGTTTTCAGTAAAAAAACAGGCAAAGGCAGTTAAAGGCCATTGGGTTTTAGCCCTGAAAGGGCGACATATCAATAGCCCGGGGCAAACGACGAAGGAGTGACGCCCCGGGTTAGGAAGTGGAGCGATCATCCGTCCGCGTCACAACAATGATCAAGGCATTTACCTCTTTTCGGACGGAATTGTATAAATGATTAATACAATGCTTTACAGTATATTGACTGTTATAAAAATTAATTTACAAAAGATACGACAGATGATTAACGAAAAACTAGATATTCAACTTCTGGAAGTCCTGAAAGAAAATGGACTGACCGAATCAACCGAATTGGAGCAGATTTGCATCCCTAAAATTAAGAGCGGTCGCGACTTGTTGTGCATTGCTCCTGATGGCAGCGGTAAAACCACCACAATTGTCGTGAGTGTACTTCAACGACTGAAAGCTTCGCTGGATGATAATCCCAGGGCAATCATCGTTGTTCAGAACAAAGAACGTGCTCTGGAAATGCAGGCTGAATTTGCAAGACTGGGCGAATACACCGATTTGCGTGTTCATACCGCTTGCGACAATGAAAAAATTGCCGATCAAAAAGACAAGATTTATATGGGATCTGATGTGGTGATCGGAACGGCCAAACGCCTGAATCAGATTTATACTTTATATGCGCTGAACCTTGGCGTTGTGAAAATATTTGCCATTGATAATGCAGAGCAGGTTATTAAAAGTATAAATTATACCCAGATCGACCGCCTTTCCGAAAGTATGCCCAAAGCTCAGCGCGTGGTTTTTGCCACCCAAATGAATGATTTGATTGAGCGTTTTGCCAGTGTGTTTATGAATGTTCAGGAAGTTATTGAAATTGAAGAAAAGGAAGACGAAACGGAATCTGCCGAATAGTTTTTCTCGTTTTGCCTTTTTACTTTCACCTTTTGCCTTGACCCATGCGCAGCATCACCTTTTTAATTTTTTTTCAGCATTGTTTTGTTGATCTACTCTTCGGTTAATTACTACCTGTACGTTCGTGGACTTCAGGCTTTTTCGCTGAACCAACCCATGAAGAGGTGGTATATTGTTATTTTCTGGACCATTGTATCGATGTTCATTGCTGGTTCTGTGCTTGAGCGGACAGCAACATCGGCTTTCAGCGAATGGATTTACCGGATTGGTGCTTTTTGGCTCGCCTTTATATGGAATTCAGCTTGTCGGACGAAACGACCATTCCTCCGGAAGAGGCCACCAGGCACCGAAGCCACTTGCTGAATTGCTTTCCGGAATTGATCTGGATAAACCGGTAATTGTGATGAACCATCAGCCCTTTAATCTTAATGAAGCGGCCGAAGCCAATGTCGATCTGCATCTTTCCGGACATACCCATAACGGACAACTTTGGCCGTTTAATTATCTCACAGAAGCCATTTTTGAATTGAGCTGGGGCCTGATTAAAAAAGGAAATACCAATTTTTATGTATCATCCGGCTACGGAACCTGGGGCCCACCAGTCAGAATTGGAAACAGGCCGGAGGTGGTGGTATTTTAAGTTGAAGTTTGAATAGCTGAAAAAAAACAATGTATTCACCGGGTGACTTGGAATCACCCGGTGAATAAAATCCACAGATTTATTTTTCCTAGATCCTTCCATCCATATCTTCCCTGTCATATTCCGGTTGCAGCGGAAATTTTATCGGTTTTCCATCACGTTGTGAACGATAAATGGCAGTAAACAATTCCACTGTTTTGCGTCCATCTTCTGCGGTAACCATTGGCTGACGATCATTCAGGATGGCATCAGTAAAATCTTCCAGCTGCTGTTTGAAATACCAGGTCATCGAATCGACTGAATGAAACTCCTCGCTGTCGGTTTTATTCCATTCTTCCAGCAGGTGTTCTTCTCCGGGAACAGTCCATAAATCAAGTTGGGGCGGTCCGGCAATAGTCGATTTTCCCGGAAGAAACATGGAGCCGCCTTCTGGCTGGGTTCCTACTGTTGCGCCATTGCTGCCGTGAATGTGAACTTTTCCGTAAATGCCCGGTTTTTGCGAATTGCTCACCAGAATGTTTCCCAAACCTCCATTTTTAAACCGGATTAGAGCAACTGCTGTATCTTCCACTTCAATATACGGATGATTGATATTACTCCAATAACCGAAAACTTCATCGATATCACCCATGAGCCATTGCAGCAGGTCAAGTTGATGAGGCGCCTGGTTGACCAGGACACCGCCGCCTTCCTGTTTCCAGGATCCCCGCCAGGCATCGCTTTCAAAATATGACCGATCGCGCCATCCCATCATTTGGATGGTTCCGAGCATCGGCCTGCCGATTTTCCCTTCATCGATGGCTTTTTTCATACGTTGAATGGGCTGAAACCATCGCTTCTGACTGACTACACCAGCTATTCTCCCGGTTCGGCGGGCAGCTTCAATTATCCGGTCGCAATCCAGCAAAGTTGAAGCAAGTGGTTTTTCAATCAGTACGTGGGCTCCGGCTTCCATGGCCTGAACGGCAGGATCAGCATGGTAAGGATGCGCTGTGCAGATTACAGCCATCTGGATATTTTCTGCTTTGATCATTTCCGGAATGGAGGAATATGCTTTCACTCTGTATTCGTCAACAAATTTTTGGGCAGATTCAGGAGACCGGCTCCAAACAGCCTTGAAGTTCAGTTCTGGAATCTGTAGAACGGCTTTGGCATGAAGATGTGCGATTTTGGCACAGCCGATAATGGCGACATTGAGGATCATCGTTGGTTATTTTATTTAGTTTCAAATTTTCAGGTTAAGTCATGTTTGTCATTAACGGTCATGCCAGGTGATTTCCTAATTTATGACTTTAAACAAATAACAGCCATTGACCATAGAATCACTCAAATGCTTATTTTTTCCTACCGAAAGGTACAAATATCAACACTGCATTCAAGATAAATCCTGAAATCAGGACATATTGACCAGCTTCCAAATGATTGAAAGTCATCATTAGTTTTCCGCTTAAAGCCAGAATTCCTCCAGTAAGCATCGCTGCAATGCTAAATCGTTTATTAAAAGGCAGGTTGAAAAGTGCAGCAACCATCGGTATAATAAATGCTCCGGAATAAAATGAAAGAGCAAGCAAAAGCGACGAAACGATAGAAGTAACTTTCAATGAAATGAGCATACTTAAAACTCCAATTGCAATAATAAAGAGTTTCGTTTGTTTAAACGACTTTTGATTGTTAATGTCTTTGTGAACCAGTTCGCTCAAAATCATGGATGAAGTCAGCAGGGTAGTAGCCGCTGTTGACAATACAGCCGAAATCAATGCGGCAACCAAAATTCCGGCTGCCCATTCCGGCAAAATCTGATTGGCCAGGTTAACCAGTGCCGAGCTGTTCTGAGCTCCCTGGTGAAAAGTGGCGGCATAAATCCCAACGTATGAAAGTACAAAGGCAAATGGTATCAGAATCGCAGCAACAATCAAAACACTTCGGAAAGCCGTTTTCGAATCTTTCGCACAAAATACCCGCGAGTAAATATCTGGACCAACCACAAACGTGCTTGAAAAAGTCAGAATTAAAATGAATAAATCGAAGGGAGAAAAATGAGCGTTAAACGGGAACTGACTGGTGAAATCGGGTAATGCCGGGAGTTGGCCTGCAGGAATCAGAACAGCGGTGAGTACCACACCTGCCAGTATAAAGAATGCCTGAAACAGGTCTGTCTTCATGATAGAAACTTGTCCGCCAATGTAGGTGTAGATCATGAAAATAATTCCGGTCATGAAAACTCCGGAGAAATACGTCATGTCGAAAAAGCTGACCAGAATCTGTGCTCCGGCAATGATTTGAGCAGCCACAATCCCAAGCCATGCAACAGGAATAATTAGCGATGTGACTTTTCGGGCCGATTCGCCGTAATACTGGCCAATCAGTTCGGGTAAGGTGAATTTTCCTTGCGAATAGACTTTTTTTACGATCGGAAGCAACGCGAACAAGCCAAAACTGGCGGCCAGAATGTACCATGCTGAAGCCCATGACTGTGTTTCGCTCAATCCGATAGTTCCGAGAATGGCCGATCCTCCCAGAATGGTTGCCAGTAAACTTCCGGAAACCTGCCATACACCGGTTTTTTTCCCCGCCAGAAAATAATCAAAAGGAGTTTTGATTTTCAGGAACGAATAGATTCCAATCAGCAACAAAATAAGACCGTAAATAATCAGGATGGTGATCTTCATGGTTTCGGAAAAAAGTAATAACCCGCATAATTAGCAAAGTCGAAGTGTCAAAAGTAAAAAAAACCTTTCCTGAAAGAATGGTTGTCAAAATAATTTCACCTGGCAATTGATGAACTTATTAAAATCACCTTCCCACAACTTCTGTTTTGTGTTCAAGAACATTGAAATAGAATTCATTAAAATTTCTATTTTTGTTTCCGTTACCGCACACGGGAATTGTAACCCAAATCATAAACCGAAAAACCACATGAGAAAAATTCAGATTCTACTTGCGCTCTTTTTGCTGGGTTCAGCATGTTCAGCAAAAAATAAAGAGGAATGGCAATCGCTTTTCAATGGGAATGACTTAACCGGTTGGCACCAGCTTAACGGTCAGGCGAAATACCAGGTTTCGAATGGCGAATTGGTTGGAACAACGGTTTCGAATACCCCCAATTCATTTTTAGCGACCGACAAAGATTATGGAGACTTTATTCTTGAACTCGATCTGTTGGTTGACAATGAAATGAATTCAGGAATTCAATTCAGGAGTATCAGTAAACCTGAAATCATGGATGGTCGGGTGCATGGTTATCAATGCGAGGTCGATCCGTCAGCACGTGCCTGGAGCGGAGGAATCTACGACGAGGCTCGTCGAGGATGGCTATATACCGGTGAATTAAATCCAGTCGGAAAATCAGCTTTTAAGCTTGGTGAATGGAATCATTACCGGATCGAATGCGTTGGAAACAGTATTCGTACCTGGCTCAACGGTATTCCGGTGGCCTATTTGATCGACGACATGACTTCAAATGGATTGATTGCACTTCAGGTTCATGCTATTGGCAAAGATGATCAGCCGGGAAAACAAATCAAATGGAAAAATATACGGATCAAAACATCCGATCTGAAAGCTACTGAAACACCTGAAATCTTTGTGGTCAATTTGTTACCAAACAGCTTGTCTGAAGCCGAAAAGCAACAAGGTTGGCAATTGCTTTTCGACGGTAAAACTTCTGACGGCTGGACCGGTGTGGGTACAAATAGTTTTCCTGCAGAAGGCTGGAAAGTTGTTGATGGAACTTTGATGTCAGTGGCTAATCGTTCGGAAACTCAGGTAAAAGGTACTGACATTGTTTCGGATAAGAAGTATTCAGCTTTCGAGTTTCAGTTCGAATTTAATTTTGCTGAAGGTGCAAACAGCGGGGTGAAATATTTTACCGGAAACGGAGGCCAAAATGTGGGAATGGAATATCAGGTGCTCGACGACAAAAGACATCCGGATGCCAAATTGGGTGAGAATGGCGACCGGACAATGGGATCGCTTTACGACCTGATTCCGGCCAACAAACAGGAACGCTTTGTCAAGCCTGCAGGAGAATGGAATATCGGACGGATTGTAGTTTATCCTGACAACCGGGTCGAACATTGGCTGAATGGAGTGAAGGTCGTAGAGTATATTCGTGGCTCTGATAGCTTTAAAGCAGCTGTTGCCCGCAGTAAATTCGCTAAATTCGAGGGATTCGGAATGGTAAAGGAAGCGCCGATTTTACTTCAGTACCACAATGACCAGATTAAATTCAGAAGCTTAAAAATCAAAAAAATATAACACTATGAATGCAAACCGACGTAACTTTTTAAAATTATCCGGCATTGGAATGGCTGCGGTTGTACTTCCGGGAGTTGTCCGGTCAGAGCCTGTTCAGGCTAAGAAAAACGGATCCATTCCTGTACGTTTAGGCTTAGCTTCCTATACGCTCCGGAAAATGAACCTGGACGATACATTAGCCATCTGCCAGAAATTAGACTTCAAACATATTTCACTGAAAGATTTTCATCTGAAATTGAACGCAACTGATGCTGAAATCGCCGAAGCGGTTAAAAAATGCAAAGATGCCGGTGTGGAAATTGGTTCAGGTGGTGTCATTTACATGAAATCTGAAGCTGAAGTGGACGCTGCTTTCGAATATGCCCGAAAAGCCGGCATGAATATGATTATCGGCGTTCCGCAGCATGAAATGCTGCCTTATGCCGAAAAGAAAGTAAAAGAATATGACATCCGTTTGGCAATCCATAATCATGGACCAACCGATAAAGTTTACCCCAGTTGCGAAAGCGCCTATGTACTGATTAAAAACATGGACAAACGAATGGGGCTTTGTTTGGATATTGGACATACTCAGCGTATCCAGCGTGATCCATCGGCTGATTTGAAAGATTATTTCGACCGGATTCTTGAGATTCACATGAAAGATGTAACCACTTCTGACAGTGAAGGTAAAGCCATTGAAATAGGGCGGGGGGTCATTGATATTCCCGGGTTCCTTAAAACAGTTGTGAAAATGAAATTCTCCGGAATCCTTTCATTCGAATACGAGAAAGATGACAAAGATCCGGTTATCGGACTGGCCGAATCATTGGGCTATGTCAAAGGAGTTCTTGCTGTAATCAACTAAAAAACTAAATCAATATATTATGGGTTCAAATCGTCGTGAATTTTTACGGAATGTGGCAGTAGGAACTGCCGGAATTGCTTTTGGAGGAATGGCTTCCGGCTTCAGTGCAAAAAGCTATTCGCGAATTATCGGTGCCAACGACCGTTTAAATGTTGCGTTGATGGGTTGTGGCCGCAGGGTCAGCGCCTATTACACAGCGCTCAAGGATAAAAGCAACAATGTGGATGTCGCCTATATCTGCGATGTGATGAAAAAACAACGCGAAAAAGTAGGTAAAGATCTGGACGGAAAAGTTTCAGGAAAAGCTACTCTTGTAAATGACATTCATGACGTTTGGAACGATCAGAGTGTTGACGCGATTTTTAATGCTGCACCTGATCACTGGCATGCACCGGGAACCTGGATGGCCATGCAGGCAGGTAAACACGTTTACATTGAGAAACCTTGCAGTCACAATCCGCGTGAGGGTGAATTGCTGGTAGCTTTTCAGCAGAAATACGGCAAGGTTGTTCAAATGGGTAACCAGCAACGTTCGGCCAAAGAATCACAGGAAATTATTGGTGAAATTCATAAAGGTGTTATTGGCGATGTTTACAAAGCAATTGCATTTTATTCGAATAATCGGGGCGAAGTACCTGTTGCTAAAAAAGCACCGGTTCCTGATGGCCTGGATTGGGAAATTTGGCAGGGCCCGGCTCCGCATATGGAATACTTGGACAATACCTGGGATTACAACTGGCATTGGTATGGTTGGAACTGGGGAACAGCCGAGGCAGGAAATAATGCTACGCATGAGTTGGATGTGGCCCGCTGGGCTCTTCAGGTTAAATATCCGGAACAGGTTGATGTGGAAGCCGCTAAACGTCATTTCATGAAAGATGGTTGGGTGATGTACGATACGATGGATGCCAGGTTCCGTTTCCCTGGAAATAAAATCATCGAATGGGATGGCAAAAGCCGCGACGGATACAATACATACGGAGCTGATCGTGGCACTATTATTTATGGCAGCGAAGGAACTGTATTTGTTAACCGTGGCGGGTATAAATTGTACGACCGGATGGGAAAATTGATTAAAGACAGTAAATCTTCAGGAGGCGAAGCAGGTAATGCTTTAGGTGGTGGTGGCGATATGACCGACGGACATATTTCTAACTTTTTCAATGTGATCCGCGGAAAGGAAAGCAAACTGAATTCACCCATCGAAGAAGGTGCAATCAGCCAGATGTTGGTTCACTATTCCAATATTTCATACCGCATCAATAAATCCTTTCAGGTGAATCCTGAAAATGGTCATATTATCGACAAAGACGGCATGAATCTTTGGAGCCGTGAATACCAAAAAGGCTGGGAACCAAAACTTTAAATAGGTGATCAGTGGTCGGTGATCCGTTTGCATAATTTCTTGCCACAGATTTCACGGATTTTCACAGATTAATAACAAATAAAGTTATTTTCAATCTGTGTTCATCTGTGTGATCTGTGGTTTTTCTTTTTTATATTTAATCGACAATAAACAGGTTTCTGACTGATTGGAATTGAAAAACTTTCAGCAAAAGGTTGCCAATCTGGAGTTTAAGCTTCAAAAAGGAATTGGTTTATTAAACACAACGGTAGAATGGAAATCGCCCTTGTGGAAAAACGATTCGGAAGCCTATCTGAAGGAAGATACCAAAATCACCATTTATCCGAAATCTGGAAATTGCCGGTGCATCGATTTTGAGATTCACCTGAAAGCGTTGACCGATCGGTTGAGTATTGGAGGTTCAGACGATGAAAAGGGCTACAGTGGATTTTCTGTCCGTTTGAAATTACCGGCTGATGTGACTTTCTCAGGTGCAAATGGGTTGATAGAACCAGTAAATACAGCTATCGAAGCAGGAAATTCGATGAATATAAATGGGGCTTTCCTGAATGGCGGGGAAAGGGGTGGAGTAGTTATTTGGAGCGATCCATCAAATCCGGCTCCGTCAAACAGTTGGATATTACGGAAAGCCGCAAGTATGCAATATGTTTGCTGCAAGCTCAGGAAAAAAGCATACTATTCGTCTAGTAACGCCGACTGCAAGGCTGATCGATAGTTTTAACCCCATTCGTCAGGAGTTTATTCAATAAAAATTTCCCGTTTCCCTGAAATGTCTTTCTGCCTGGTTTATCAGGACCAAAATTAATCCATCAAAACAAATTTTATCAAAGTTTTCTTAGCTACTGCTTTGACTTTTTTCCCTGGTTTCAAGAATTTCTGGAATCAATTTTTATTTTTTATTCCTGATGGGCGAACTAATTGGTAAACGTTTTGTTTTAAAAACCTAAACTATGTCAATGAATAAAAATAAACTTCTTTGGTTTAAAATCATTTTCTCCGTAGCAGGTGCTTTAGGGGGTTTCCTTTATTGGAAATTTGTTGGGTGTGCCAGCGGTACTTGCCCGATAAAGTCTGTTTGGTATATGTCAACCCTATGGGGATTGGCAATGGGTTACCTTTTGGCAGATTTGACCGGAAGTTTCATTTTGAAACGTGTAAGTAAGAATGAGTAAACGATTTTACCATATAGTCAATTCTGCGAAACCAGTTCTGGTTGATTTTTATGCCGATTGGTGTATTCCCTGCCGTTTGATGCCACCCATTCTGAAAGAAGTAAAAGACCAGTTCAAAGAACATGTGCGCATTTTAAAAGTCAACGTCGATCATTACCCTGAAATAGCAGCATCATGTAAAGTTCGGAATATTCCGTCTATTGTTGTCTTTAAGTCGGGAAAAATTCATTGGAGTGGGATTGGAGTTCAGCAGGTTGATGATATTTCAATTGCCCTGAAAGAATTTCTTTAGTGAAAATTTGTTCTGTAATTCTGAATGTCATGCGAATCAGTTATGAAAACTCTTCATCTAAAAAATAGAAAAACCTTATGTCCGATAAGCACTTAAAACCGGGAGATCAGCTTCCCCACTTTATTCTGAATGACGAAAACCATCAGCCTGTTGATATCTCGTCAATTATCGGAAAGTTTTTGGTTCTGTACTTTTATCCGAAAGATGATAATCCCGGATGCATCAAAGAGGCGTGTAGTTTCCGCGATTCTTTTCAGGATTTGGTGGATGCTGGTGCCGTGGTATATGGAGTGAGCAGTGATAAACCCGATTCGCATGCCCAATTTAAAGCCAAATACCAGCTTCCATTTTCATTGCTGTCAGACACCGCAGGCGAACTTCGGAAGTTACTTGGCGTCCCTGCTGACTTGTTTGGCTTGTTGCCGGGTCGGGTGACCTATATTTTTAGCCCTGAAGGCCGGCTCCTGCAGGTTTTTAAATCACAGATGTCGCCTCAAAAGCATGTAAAGGAAGCACTGAGAATTATTGGAAAGAATGCCTGAGTATTTTATAATCAATTTTTTTATCCTGAATCACGACCAGAAGTCGAATAAATTCTCCTTTGTTTCTCTTTCTTTTAATATTCCGAAGCCAGAATTCGCATCCTGATATCCAATAACTTTTGGCATTTAAAACCTCTCCTTTTTCAAAGATATACTTTTAATGAATGACAAAAGACCCATTTCTGAGTCTTTCAACTTTATTCGGATATCTCTTAACTGTATTTATAGAATTGGAAAAATCTTGCTGTCCGCCAAATATTCCATGATAATCCGGGTATTTTGTGCCCTGTTCTCAGGTTTTAACACCAGTGTCGGATTTTCAGGAGTGGTGTATTGAAGATCAGCTCCCGGAAGGTTCTCAATCAATCCCTGCTCAAATTTTTCGTATAATTCCGGTTTGTTCTTTTTGCAGAATTCCAAATCGGCATCCATATGAATTAATTTAAACCGATCTTCTCCAATAATCTGAATGACCTGATTGCGGATCTTCTCGTCAGGAGAAATGAATGAGCAAATGGTTATAATACCCTGATCATTCAACAACTTGCTGATGTGCGCAACCCGGCGAAGGTGTTCGGCCCGATCGGCAGGAGAGAAATCCAGCTCATTGGAAAGCCCTGATCGGATGGAGCTGCCATCAAGCAAAACGACAGTTGCCCCATGTTCAAAAAGTTCTTTCTCGAGTGTAAATGCCAGTTCATTTTTTCCTGAACCGTGCAATCCGGTAATCCATAAAGTGGTTCCTTTTTGGTTGTAGCGTTTCTGTAACTGCGCTTCCGAAATCAGGCTTTCTCCTTTGTGAATGCGTAGTTTGTTGGCTTCCAGTGTGTTCTCATCAACTATTCTCGAAGGAAGATCTTCTGCATTGAGTTTGTCAATGATCATACCAACGGCGACCGTGTTGTTGGTCATGGGATCGATCAGGATAAACGAGCCAGTGCTTCTGTTCTTTTTGTATGGATCGAAGAAAATAGCTTTGTTGGTTGTCAGAACCACCCGTCCGATTTCGTTTAGTTCAAAATGATCGACGCTCGATTTCTGAAGGGAATTTACATCCGTTTTATATTGGATTTTATCGATCCTGACCCGGGTGGTATTGTTGGCATGTTTAATAAAAAACTGCGCGCTGGGATCCATCGGCTTTTCGTCCATCCAAACCAGCATGGCTTCGAAATGACGCTCGATGCGTGGCAGGTTATCCGGATACACAATCATGTCGCCGCGGGAAATATCTATCTCGTCTTCTAGCGTAATGGTGACCGATTGTGGCGGAAATGCCTCATCCAGATTGCCATCGTAGGTAATTATTTCTTTTATTCTGGAAGTTTTACGAGATGGCAGAACCATAATTTCTTCGCCTTTCCGGATAATTCCGGAAGCCACACGGGCTGAAAAACCACGAAAATCGAGATCGGGACGAAGAACGTATTGAACAGGAAACCGCATGTCGTCGAAGTTCCGGTCGCTGCTGATGTGCACGGATTCCAGGAATTCGAGCATACTTTTACCATGGTACCAAGGCATCAAAGTGGTTGGTTCTACTACGTTTTCACCTTTCAATGCCGAAAGTGGGATAAAATTCACATCCGGAACATCCAGCTGTGTGATAAATGCTTTGTATTCGGCGCAAATTTCATCAAATACTTTCTGGTCGTAATTCACCAAATCCATTTTGTTGACTGCCAGGACCACATGCCTGATTCCCAGCAACGAAACTAAAAACGTGTGCCGGCGGGTTTGAGTAATGACACCTTTTGTGGCATCAATCAGGACGATGGCCAAATTGGCAGTTGATGCGCCGGTTACCATGTTCCGGGTATATTGTTCGTGTCCGGGCGTATCGGCAATGATGAATTTTCGTTTGTTGGTCGAGAAATACCGGTAAGCCACATCAATCGTGATTCCCTGTTCGCGTTCGGCTTTTAAACCATCGAGTAACAAAGCATAGTCGATTTCCTCTCCGGCATGTCCAACCCGTTTACTATCCCGTGTAAGGGCCGAAAGCTGGTCTTCGTATATTTTCTTGCTGTCGAATAACAAACGTCCGATCAGTGTCGATTTGCCATCGTCAACCGAACCTGCTGTCAATAAACGGAGCAGGTCTTTTTTTTCGTCCTGGTTGAGGTAGGAGTTGATGTCTATTGTTGGTGTTGTCATTTAGTAATTGTTGTAATTGTTGTCTTTTTGGTTGTCAGGTTTTCCATTCTGACTCGACATATTTTATGAAATTTGCTATCTTAATCCCTAATGCGTTCAATTCTTCAGTTATCGTATTCCATCCGGTTTCAGGATGTATTTTATCTAAAAATTCAGATTGAGAGGTTGATTCCAATAAAGAAGAATGACTATAAACTAAAAACTTAATGAAATCAGCTTTGTATCTTCTTCTTCCATAACCTTCAATAATTGTATCTTTTATGGTTTGACTGGAACGTCTGATTTGACTGCCAGTTTCAAATTTGTCAGGATTCGGAAGTTTAAGAGTCATAAAATATATTTTCACGGCCAAATCGAATGCCCGGACATATATTTCAAGGTCTTTATAACTTTTCATTCCTATTCGTTTTAATGGTTAAGTACTTAAAGTTGAATAACTCTTTTAACAATGAAAACTGACAACCCGACAACCTTTTTAAAAGTACCCTTCTCTCTTTTTCTGCTCCATCGATCCATCCTGGTCGAAGTCGATTACGCGGGTAGTTCGTTCGGAAACGGTCACTGTCATCATTTCCTCTACGATTTTTTCGATGGTGTCGGCTTCCGACTCAACAGCTCCGGTGAGCGGGTAACAGCCTAAAGTGCGGAAACGCACCATTTTCATTTCTGCTTTATCAGCCATTTCTTTGGGCATGCGCTGGTCGTCAACCATGATCAGGTTTCCGTCAACATTGACACACGGACGCTCTTTGGCAAAATAAAGCGGAACAATTGGTATTTTTTCCAGGCGGATGTATTGCCAAACATCAAGTTCTGTCCAGTTCGAAATCGGGAAAACACGGATTGACTCGCCTTTATGGACGCGGGCATTGTAGATGTCCCACAACTCCGGACGTTGATTTTTAGGATCCCACTGGTGAAATTTATCGCGGAAGGAGAAGATGCGTTCTTTAGCCCGGGATTTCTCTTCATCGCGGCGGGCACCCCCGAAAGCAGCATCAAATTTATATTTGCTCAGCCCTTCGAGCAAAGCCTGGGTTTTCATCACATCAGTATGCACTTTACTCCCATGAGTAAATGGCCCGACACCTGCTTCGAAGGCTGACTTATTGTAATGAACAATCAGGTTCCAGCCGTTTTCCCGGGCATAATTATCACGAAATTCAACCATTTCTTTGAATTTCCATTTCGAGTCGATGTGCATCAACGGAAACGGAACCTTTCCGGGGTAAAAAGCCTTTTCGGCTAGGCGAACCATCACCGATGAATCTTTTCCGATGGAATAAAGCATCACCGGATTTTCAAATTCGGCTGCTACTTCGCGGATGATGTGGATGGCTTCGGCTTCCAGTTCTTTTAAATGCGAAAGACTGTATTCTGTCATTGGTGTTATTTCAATTTATTTCTGAAACGTCAAAAATAATACTTTATACTCTTTTACTGAGTGGTATTAATACTAAGTTCCGGGTTTCAGGTTTAAGCTTAACCTTCAAGCTGATCAAGTTTTAGGTTTTGGGTCAGGACAAGTCAAATTAAAAGCTCCAGAATAATGGGATCAACAACATGGATACCAGGAAAATAACTATATTTAACGGAAGTCCTACTTTCACGAAATCCCTGAATTTATAGTTTCCAATCCCTTGAACAATTAAATTGGTCTGATACCCAATGGGTGTGGTAAAACTTGCTGAGGCAGCAATTGCAATCGCTACAAAAAATGGTTTAGGATCGACTCCCATCTGAATTGCTGCAGACATGGCGATGGGAAATGAAATTGCTGCTGCTGCATTATTGGTAATCACTTCGGTGAAGATATTCGTAAGAAGGTAAATTGTAGCCAAAACCCCAATCGGGCCCCAGTTTTTGGCAAACCCAATGGCCGAATGGGCGATCCCGTCGGCAACCCCTGCGTTTTGCATGGCTTTGCTGATTCCAAACGAACAGGCAACGGTGATCAAAAGGTCCCAGCTAATGGCTTTCGTATATTTTTGATGTGGTACAATTTTTAACCAAATCATCAGCATCGCCGCGATGGATGAAAAAAAGAACATATCGGTATTTACATTGGCGAATTTGGGAAGATAATCAGCAGCAGTAGCTCCCGCAACCATCAGGGCCAGAATGCTGAGGGCCAGCCATTTTTTGCCTTTGGCCGTATTTTCATTGTGGTCGCCAATGTAGGTAGTGAGATAGAAAATCTTCGAATCTCCCCAGTTTTTTATGAACCTGTCGGTTGTGAGCAGAACCAGGTTGTCACCTTCTTTTAATTTCAAACTTCGAAGATCAGAAGTGATGCGCTCACCATTTCGGTGCACAGCTACAATAACAGCCTGGTAATGGTCATAAAAATTGAATTCAACAATTGTTCTCCCAATGCCTGGGAAACGGGGAGCCAAAACGGCTTCATATTGTTTCAGATCGATGCTGTTGACTTGGTTCTTGAGCAGATCAAGTCCTTTTAACCGGACACTTTTTAAATCTTTGATGATATCAAGTCCATTTGATTTCCCTGCAACTAACAGGTGATCATTGGCCTCGATGGTTAATCCGGGAGTTTTGCCCTCCAGTTTTATTCCTTCCCGTTCGATCTGGATGATGTCAAATCCTTTTAAATCCTTGGAACGGCCATTCTTCAGAATTTGACCAACCAATGGACTATCTGCCGGAACCATGAGTTCATAGTAATAGTCTTTTTGATCGGATAATGGTCTCCGAATAAAATTTTTCTCACCGGGCAGTAAATGAACGCCAATGTAACTCATGTAAAAATAACCGACAAATGCCAGAGGAATTCCCACTAAACCTAATTCAAACATCGAAAATCCGGAGTAACCATTATCGAGCATTAACCCATGAACCACCAGGTTGGTCGATGTGCCGATCAACGTGCAAACACCACCCAAAATGGTGGCATACGAGAGAGGGATGAGAAATTTCTGTGAGGAAAGATTCAGGTCTTCAGCCCACTTTTTGACAATCGGAGCAAAAATAATAACGATCGGGGTATTGTTCAGAAATGCTGACATAAAGGAAATCGGAAACATTAACCTGAAAAATAAAAGCCGGATGTTTCCCCTTCGTTTGGGAAGAAAAGTGATTGCCAGCTTGTTCAATGCGCCCGATTGTTTAATTCCTTCGCTGACCACAAAAAGGATGGCAACGGTCATCATGCCTTTATTCGAGAAACCGGCCAATAGCTCATTACTATGAATAATCCCAAAAATCATCAGGATGATCAGGGCCGAAAATAAAATTAATCCTGGCCGCATAACCTCTTTAACCAGGGCAATAACCATGATTACGATGATTCCTAAGACGAAAAATCCTTGTGCTGTCATACTGCTATAAAATGAGGGTTCAGTAGATCTTCTTTATTGTAACTCAATTCGGTTTTCAAATCCGGGTGATAGATATTTTTCCCGACAGCTTTTAAAATGACATGTCCGGCTGCAGTATCCCTCTGGTCTTCTTTATACTGAATATGAAAGTCAACCGACGAATAAACCTCTGTTATTTTTTCTCCGGCCCGGATGGCGGCGTTTATAGCAATGTCAATTAGTCGGATTACGTTCATCTGGTAAAAGTAAGGAAGAATAGGCATAAGCCATTAGGCTTTTATACTTACTAAAATTGGTTGATTTTAATCTGAAATCAAATGTTATAGCCTAAGATTCAGAACTTATGCGAATCAAGGATTGAATAAGCAGGAATATTAATGCCTAAGGCATGATATTATTATAGCAAATCAATGTACAGAAAGGTTAAAATACCGAAGGTATGACAGGATTATGTCACCACTTCGTGGTTTAGGGAGGCTTTCTTCAACTTTTCTATAATAATGTCAACCATTCTGGTTTAGAATTATCCAACCCTTAATTCACATATTATAATCCCGGAAATTTTACTTCTGATTTGTTCAAGCGATCCGGATGTCATTAGCCAGAATCTCAACCAATGCAGAATAACCAAGCTGTTCAAGTTCAATAGCCACTTTGCTTTTCCCTTTAATTCGGACCAACTTTCCACGCAGGCCAATCAAAGGACCTGCAATGACTTCAATCATTTGGCCGGGAGCAAAACTTTCCCGGGTGATCTCAATCTCAAGGTTCTCCTGTTTGAGCATCAATTTCAGGTATTCAATCTGGTTATCCGGAATTACTGCAGCTGTACCTTCAAACCTGACGTAACTGACCACATAGTTGGTCTGAAGTACTGTGTCGTATTCTTTTCGGCAGATTCGTACAAACAAATAGCCCGAAATAAGCGGCATTTCCACCCATTTTTTCCGGTCGCTCCATTGCCTTAACTTGCGTTGAAGCGGCAGGAAAGTCTCAATTTCCTGGAATTGCAATTCGGTTTGAGCTTTCTTTTCAGTCCTCGATTTGACGTAAACAGCGTACCAGTTGTAAAGATGTGCCGGATTTATTTTTTCCATACCTGATCCCTGACAGCGTAAATTCGTTCAATAATATCCACCACTTTCAATCCTTCCAGCGCATTTGTACTGATTGGCGTATGACCACTTAACGTGTCGGCCACATTTTGAATGACCAGATGGTGATTTTGGGCAGATCCTTTGTATAACCCGTAATCGTTGGGCGGAGCGCTGGCTTCGAGTTCCGGCATTTGATAATCTTTGATATTGCAGTAAACCAATTCGTTCATGTATTGACCCGCCACTTTAATGGTTCCTTTTTCGCCGATAATGGTTAAACTACTTTCCAGATTTTCGTGAAAGATAGAAGTTGAATAATTGATTGTTCCAATTCCCTCATTAACAAATTCAAAATTGACGATACCGGTATCTTCAAAATCAGTTAAAGTTTGGTGGTTGAAATCCTTAAACTGTCCGCTGATGTTTTTAATATCCCCAAACAACCAATACATGATGTCGATAAAATGAGAAAACTGGGTGAATAAAGTTCCACCGTCCAGTTGTGCATCGCCATGCCAGTTTTTGTGGGTATAATAACGTTCGTCGCGGTTCCAGTAACAATTAATCTGCACATGAAATAACCGGCCAAGCAGGTTTTGTTCCATTACGTTTTTCAGCCAGACCGATGGGGGAGAGTAGCGGTTCTGCATCACACAGAAAACATTTTTGTGTTTCTCCAGCGACTTGTAAACAATTTTCTCGGCATCTGCTTTAGTTAGTGCCATGGGCTTTTCGATGACAACATGCAATCCTTTTTCAAGCGCTTTAATGGCCATTTCAGCATGTAAACCGTTTGGGGAGCAAATGTTTATCACATCCAGATTGTCCTCCTTTTCGAGCAATTCGTCAATCGAATGATAAAACGGAACACCCTCATAAGAAGTATTACATTCTTCCGGTGTGAGAATATCGCAAACAGCAGTCAGTTCCGAATCAGGGTTTCGAATAATCATCTCTGCATGGCGCTTGCCAATATGTCCCTGACCGACAACGGCAAACCGTATTTTTTTTTCAGATAACATAGTTGAATTTAAACTTTGATTTTTGATACTTTACCGTTTCCCAGCCGATACTGTTCCTGACTTTCAGGACAAATGGCCAATCCTTCTGAATTGAATTTTAATTTGTGCCCGAATTCGCTCATCCAGCCTGTTTGCCGGGCAGGATTTCCAACAACCAACGCGTAATCAGGTATGTTTTTCGTAACAACAGCGCCCGCACCGATAAAAGCATACCTTCCAATGCTTATTCCGCAGACGATAGTTGCGTTGGCTCCAATGGTCGCACCTTTTTGTACCAATGTTTGCTGATATTCATTTTTGCGACTGACAGCGCTTCGCGGATTTATGACATTGGTAAATACCGCAGATGGCCCCAGGAATACTTCATCTTCGCAGATTACCCCGGTATAAACCGAAACATTATTCTGAATTTTAACCCGGTTACCTATCCTGACTTCAGGAGAAATGACTACATTTTGTCCGATTGAACAGTACTCACCAATATGACAATTTGACATGATGTGCGAAAAGTGCCAGATTTTAGTTCCGGTGCCAATCTGACAATCCGGATCAATAACTGCGGTTTCGTGAGCGAAAAAAGATGTTCCCATTAGCTGAAAAATTCCCGAATCGCCGTAACGATGTAGTTTAACTGCTCGTTGTTTAATTCGGTGTGCATAGGCAAAGATAATACTTGTTCTGAAAGTTCCTCTGCAACCGGAAAATCACCTTTTTGATAGCCCAGATACCGGTATGCTTCCTGAAGATGAAGCGGCATGGGATAATAAACCATGCCAGGAATGCCTTTTGACTTCAGGAAATTCTGCAGTTCATCGCGCTGGACCGGAACTTTCAGTGTATATTGATGAAAACTGTGTGAACTGTATGAAACTCTTGCAGGTACTGATATTCCCTTAATTCCGGATAATTCACGGTCGTAATAAGCGGCAGCATCCTGCCTCGCCAATACGTATTGATCAAGGTATTTCAATTTGACATCCAGAATAGCTGCCTGAATGACATCCAATCTCGAATTCATCCCAATTTGCTGATAATAATAGCGTTTGCTCATGCCGTGATTGGCTATTGAACGCATGGATTGAGCCAGTTTATCGTTGTTGGTAAACAAAGCGCCACCGTCGCCAAAAGCGCCAAGATTTTTTGTCGGAAAGAATGAATTGCATGCAATGTCTCCCATCGTTCCGGCTTTGGCTGTTTTCTCATTCCTGAAACAATAGTCGGTTCCCAAAGCCTGACAGGCATCTTCAATGACAGATAGATTATGCATTTTCGCCAGGTCCATCAACGATTCCATATCAGAACATTGGCCGTACAGATGAACCGGAACAATAGCTTTTGTATTTGGAGTAATGCAAGCCATCACTGACTCAGGTCTGATGTTGAAAGTATTCGGATCTACATCGGCCAAAACAGGCTTTAATTTCATCAGAGCCAGCACTTCAAGCGTTGAAACAAAAGTGAATGGTGTAGTAATCACTTCGTCGCCTTCCTTCAAATTCAAAGCCATCAGAGCTATTTGTAAAGCGTCGGTCCCGTTTCCACAGGTAATCACATGATTGATATTCAGATATTTTTTCAAATTTTCTTCAAATTCCACTATTTTTCCACCTTTTATAAACACAGAAGTCCGAATCACTTCCTGAATTTGTGAATCGATTTCTGTCTTAATTTTTTCATACTGAGAAAAAAGATCAACCATCTGAATATTCATAGACTGTATTTTAGCGTAAAACGGATATTATTCCAGATTCGTATTTAATTAAACTTAAAGTTACTTTTTTCTGAAAATAATTTTGCTTCGGATCAGCGAAAATAGGGATTTGTTTAAAACCGGAAAGACTTTTCAGGAATCAAACAGATTGTTAAAGTCGACAATTTTAGAAATAAGCATAAAAATACTGAAAATCTTGTTGTTTAAATTCTGGGATACAATAGGTTATGGATTTTATTCTAAATTATTCAGTATAGTGTTGATAATTAAATTTTAAAAACATATTTTTGCAACCGCTTTTGAAAAACAAAAGCACAGAAGGATGACTCAGTAGCTCAGCTGGTAGAGCACATCCCTTTTAAGGATGGGGTCCTGGGTCCGAGCCCCAGCTGGGTCACAAAAGGTAAAAGACACTTTACCGACAAATCAGGAAAAGCCTTCTAAATCCAACGTTTAGGGGGCTTTTTTCTTTCTTATTAATGCCAACCAAAAGACAAAGAAAAGCCAACTTTAACGATAAACTCGGTACTAAATCGGTACGATGAATCGAAAAGTAAAAATCGTACCGATTTCTGTCATAAGTCCCTGAAAAGTCGCGCATTGTCCCAGAAAGACTCGCCCTGTTACATGTTCAATAACTTAGTTTTGAAACATTAAAAATGTAACAGTATGAGGAGCACATTCAATGTCCTTTTTTACATCAAAAGGAATGAGCCGAAAAAAGACGGCAGAGTAGTGATTATGGTTCGTATAACGATCAATGGTATCCGTTCCCAGTTTAGTAGTAAGTTGCTTGTACAACCCGAGCAGTGGGACAGTAAAAATGAACGGGTAAAAGGCTTGGTTGCCGAAGCGAGAAACCTGAACCGGTTACTTGAAAACATCCGTTCATCGCTAAACGTACACTATAACAAATTCATGAGCATTGACGGGCATGTGACCCCTGAAAGGCTAAAGAACATTTTCCTGGGGCTTGAGGAGCAGGAACAAACAATTATATCGTTTTTCGACAAGTATAACGACCAATACAAATTGAAAGTTGGAACGACATCTACCCACAAAACTTATACGCGCTACCTTCTCACACGCGAACGGCTGGTCGAGTTTATGAAGCAGCGGTATAACCTTTCCGATATGCCGATAAATGAAATAACAGTTTCTTTTGTCGATGAGTTTTATTTGTATATCCGGAACAATACCGAATGCAACCATAATTCCTCCTTAAAATTTCTTCAACGGTTTCGGACAATTTTATATTTTGCCAAAAATAACGGGCTTAGTTTTAACGACCCGTTTGGTAACTTTCGATTTCGGTACGACAAAGTAAATCGTGGGTACCTTGATCAGGACGAACTGGATATTATTTATACAAAGAAGTTCCCTTCAGCCCGGTTATCCCAGGTGCGGGACATATTTATGTTTAGCTGTTACACAGGACTGGCTTACGTGGATGTTTTTGAACTCACCGAAGATAAGATCAGAAAAG
>JAUXUF010000085.1 GCA_030684645.1 Bacteroidota bacterium
TCAGTGGTAAAATTTATTCCAGTTACAAATTGGTGTTTTGTGATTTTAAAATTGAATGCTGCTTCAGTGTAGCTGCTTATTTGATTTCCTTTGAAAGTTGATGATGATTGATTAATGGCTCTGTCAAAATACGAAACACTATTTTTTATTGTGAGTGATTTATCTTTTTCAAATTGTTTTTCAAATTTTAGTTGTGTTGCAATGCGATTTGAAATATTTTCTTCAAAGTATCTATGCAATGAGTCTGATTGATTCTTGAGCACTTTCATATCACCACCTTTGCGATAATCAAACGTTCCGTTCAAACCTAAAAGTAAGTTGGCTGTAGAATTGATATAATAATAAAAGGTAGGTGTGATGTTAAATGTTTGTGTATTTGGCAAATCGGAAAAGCCGTCTTTGTTAACATCTCTTGCCAGTTGAAAATTATTTGCTGTGAGAAAACTGAAACCGAATTTTTTCCAACGTTGAGAAAAATATCCATTTGCATCTGTTCCGAGCAATGAAGTATGATTTATTAAAAATGTCAGTTCTCTTTTTTCCTGAGGTTGTTTTGAAATTAAATTTATAATTCCGGCAATAGCATCGCTTCCGTAAAGTGAGGATGAAGAACCTTTAATTATTTCAACTTGTTTTAAGTCGAGCGGTGGAATTTCTAAAATGCTCAATCCCTGAGCAAAACCGCTGTATAGCGGGAAACCGTCTTTGAGAATCTGAGTGTATTTACCGTCAAGTCCCAACAAACGAATGCTCACATTGCCATTAATAGCTGATGTTTGCTGAGATTGAATGCTCGTAGATTCTAATAATAGTTTTGAAATGTTTGTGGGTTTAATATTGACTTCTTCATCTACTTCTTCTTTGCCTATTACTTCAACACGGATAGGAATGGTTTCAATACGTGAATTTGTTCGAGTGGATGTTACAATTACTTCGTCTAAGTTCTCCCTTTTTGATTTGAGATAAATGGTTTGTTCCTGCAAACTGTCGGCAAGTGGGAAGATAAAAGTTAGGTCCTTATTTTTATAACCGATGTAACTAAAAACAATGGTTTGTTTTCCATTAGGAATGTTTTTGATTTCAATTTTCCCGTTCAGATCTGCACTGCTGCCTTTAGAACTTCCTTTCAATACTGCTGTTGAGCCGATTAGCAATTCATTTGTCAAACTGTCCTTGATTGTTGCTTTGAATGTGTTTTGAGCATTAACCAAAAGAGGGAGCAGAAATATAATTGTAATTAACTTTTTCGTTGTCGTAAATTTAATTTTCATTTTTTTATCTGTCGGTAATAGTTGTAGCGTCTGTGAAGTGCCTGTCTGCTGGTCAGTTTTACTGTCCGCAAGTCGCTGTCAAGGTACAGGTCTGTTTCATATTGCAGTAAAGTGTCCACCGTATTACTGTTCTTTTTTGCAGTAAAGTGTCCACCGTATTACTGTTTTTTTGTTTAGCATTGGGCATAACTATTCAAAATTATGCTTCTTCATTTCCTCAATCTTCTGTGCATAATCTTTGGAGTCGTTTTTCCCGTGTTTTAGTTTAGTAGTATATACTATATCCATCAAGCGCCGCATCTCTTCGGCGTTTCCTGATACATAAACCGGCAGCACAGGGTCATGGTACTTCTGCATCAATACCCTTAATTTATTTTTGTATTGTTTTACCTTTTTAGTATATGCCTTATCGTGTACCAGGTTATGAAGACAATCCGGGTCATTCTTCAGGTCGTAAAATTCTTCAGGTACCCGGTACCTGAACAGATCTACCCTTTCCTGTATTTGAGGATTGGTTTTCCCTTCTTGTTCCATTGCCTTAAAAGTCTCTCCTTCATTGGCATTATGATAGGCGGCCTTTCCGTCACTCCAGGGATTGAAGATGTAACCAAACTCTTTATCCTGCACGCAGCGCATGGGCCAATATTTGTTGCTGCTTAAGTAATCAATTTGTGTGAATACCTTGTCAATGTTGGGTGTAATGCCCTTTATTTTTGCCCCGAATGCACCAACCCCCATTCCGTCAGGCCCTAAATCATCGGCCGTGAAAACCACCACATTCAGGTTCTTTTTAGGGAACTGGGCTTCTGTAACTTGCCCAAGCAAAGTAATTGGCAGGCCGACAAAAAGGATTTTCTGTATTTGCCTGATTGAATCCATTTGTATGATTATCGCTTTTTATATTGATGGATAATTATTTTTTGTCTGGAAATGTCTCCATTAAACCTGGTTTGTCTTTGTATTTTTCCCGAAGCCCATCAAGTTGTTTATGTAAACTGGCCTGCACTTCGGCATAGGCCGGGTCATTGTAAACACTGTGCATCTCGTGCGCGTCTTTTTCCAGGTCGTAAAGTTCCCACTCATCTATATCATAATAAAAGTGGATTAATTTGTACCGTTCGGTACGGATCCCATAGTGCCTTTTTACATGATGTTCGGCAGGATATTCATAATAATGATAGTAAATAGCTTCGCGCCAATTTTTTACATCCTTGCCTGATGCCAACCCACGAAATGATTCCCCCTGCATTTCAGCCGGTTTTTGTACACCGGCATAATCCAGGATGGTAGGCGCATAATCGAGGTTCTGGACCAAAGACGAAACCACTGTGCCTGCTTTAATTTCTTTTGGATAACGGACCAGCAAAGGGGTACGCATGGATTCTTCGTACATAAAACGTTTATCGAACCATCCATGTTCCCC
>JAUXUF010000092.1 GCA_030684645.1 Bacteroidota bacterium
GAAAATCAGAACAAGGATTCAGGACATTTACAACCAATTGGAATCCATTGGCGATACATTTGATGTTCTATCCATAAAAGAGAAATTTCTGGGTAACCGAAAAGAGAAAGGGTTGCTTGAGGTCTTCGATTCTGTAGTAACAAATATCGAAGCCAGGCTTTAAGGATTATTCATCAGGCACGCTGAAACATTACCAGACAACCAAAAAGCGACTAGTGGAATTTCTAAAGATTCGCACCGAAAGAAGCGATATAGCCCTTTCAAAAGTTGATTTCAGCTTTTTAAATTCATTTGATGTATTCCTGAAAACGGAAAAGAATGTCATGCCCAACACGGCATTGACCTACCACAAGCATGTAAAGAAGGTGTTTAATACTGCCATTTCACTGGGATATGTTTCTCATTGCCCATACGAATCATTTAAGCCAACCCGAAATGAAACCAATCGTGATTTTCTGACGCTTCAGGAATTAACCCATATTCAAAGTAAGAAGATCGAAATTTCACGACTGGATTTCATCCGGAATGTTTTCGTTTTTGCTTCATATACCGGATTATCATATTCTGACATTGAAAAATTAAGTTCAAGTCATATTCAGAAAGGGAGTGATGGTAATGATTGGATAATCATAGACAGGACCAAAACAGAATCAAGGTGCAGGATACCTTTGCTGCCTGCTGCGAAAGAAGTATTGAAGAAATATGAAAACCATCCGGTTGCAAGGTCAGCCAATCTGTTACTTCAATTTATTCCAATCAAAAGATGAACAGCTATTTAAAAGAACTGGCTGATATTTGTGGGATACAGAAAAATCTGTCCATGCACGTTGCCAGGCATACATTCGCCACATCGGTAACTTTGACAAATGGAGTTCCGCTGGAGACCGTTTCCAAGATGCTGGGGCATTCGTCCTTGAAAACTACCCAGATATACGCCAGAATTGTTGACACCAAGATATCAATTGATATGAACCAGTTGCAACAAAAGTTGAATGTTGAAAGCTGCGGAGTTGCCGTATAGATATTTCAATATAAAAAGCCAAAAAGCCAAAAAAAATACTGAATTGGAATTGGTATATTTTCATTTCAAAAAATAAAGTAGTTGATAATGATTCTAGAATCTTTTGTTTATAATTCGTAGAAAACATACTGAATATTTAATATTTATTTTTATATCTTTGTACAATTCATACTAAGAAATAAAAATTGGAAATAGAACTTAAAAAACTTGCCAGTATTCAAACAGGGATTTATGCCAAACCCAGCATTTCGGGTGAGGTAATTTATCTTCAATCCCGCCATTTTAATTCGGAAAGAAAGTTTGACCGAACAGTATCGCCCGATTTACCATTCGATAATAAAATTGAAAAGCATCTTTTAAAGAATGGCGATGTTATTATTGCTTCAAAGGGTTTTTCAAACTTTGCAGTTGTGTGTGACGAATCAATTGGTCCCGCGGTTGCCTCCTCCATGTTTCTGGTAGTTAAAAATATCCAAACCAATTTAATACTCCCCGAATTTTTGGAATGGTTTCTAAACCTTCCTCAAACCAGTGCTTATATTCAGAGTAGTGCTAAAGGAACAGGTTTGCCCTCAATTGGAAAAACGGTTCTCGAAGATCTCAAAATTCCATTGCCAAACTTAGAGAAGCAAAAATTAATCTTAGAGGTAGTCAAACTACGTTGTCAGGAGGATGTAATAAAAACTAATATTCAAAAACTTCAGAAAAAAGTAATTAATCATTATCTTATCAGCTCAATTAAATAATCATCATGAGTAAAAAGTTGTCTCAAAAGGAAATTAACAATATTGTCTGGAAAGCGTGTGATACCTTTCGTGGCGTAATAGACCCAAGCCAATACAAGGATTACATTCTAACCATGTTGTTTTTAAAATATGTCAGCGATGTGCAAAAAGATAAATACAACGAATACCTGAAAAAGTACAACAATGATCAGGAACGGGCTGACAGAGCAATGAAACACGAACGGTTTGTGGTTCCCCAACATTGCTCTTTTGCATATCTGTATGACCATCGGAATGAATCCAATGTGGGAGAGTTAATCAACATTGCGCTGAACGACATTGAAGAAGCCAATCGAGAAAAAATAAGTAGCGAAGATGGCTCCGGGATTTTTAGAAACATTGATTTTAATAGTAGTAATCTTGGCGATGCCAAAGACAAGAATACCCGCTTAAAAAACCTGTTGATTGACTTTTCTGCGCTTGACCTTACGCCGTCTCATTTGGAGGAAAGTGATGTAATCGGTGATGCGTATGAATTTCTGATTTCCAACTTTGCTAGTGATGCGGGTAAAAAAGCAGGGGAATTTTACACGCCTTCCGAAGTTTCAACGCTGATTGCCAAACTGACCAAATCAAAGCCTGGTGCAAGAATCTCCGACCCAACTTGTGGCTCTGGTTCATTACTGATTAAGGCTGGAAAGGAAGTTGGTTCAGATAATTTCTCGCTTTACGGGCAGGAAGCAAACGGGAGTACCTGGGCATTGGCCGTAATGAATATGTTTTTACATGGTTTTGACAATGCCATTGTGCGTTGGGGTGACACCATTCGTAATCCCAAGTTGAAAGAAGGTGATGCCCTGATGAAATTTGATACAGTTGTTGCAAATCCACCATTCTCACTGGACAAATGGGGTGCCGATGAAGCGGAATCAGACAGGTATAATCGTTTTTGGCGGGGAGTTCCGCCGAAAAGCAAGGGAGACTGGGCCTTCATCAGCCACATGATTGAAACCGCTTACGAAGGACACGGAAAAGTTGGCGTGGTTGTTCCTCACGGGGTACTGTTTCGCGGAGCTTCGGAAGGAAAAATCAGGAAGAGAACCATTGAGGATAATATTCTTGAAGCAGTAATTGGTTTACCTGCCAACCTGTTTTTTGGAACCGGAATCCCTGCTGCTATCTTAATCTTTAACAAGGGAAAAGGCTCAAATGAAAACGTCCTTTTTATTGATGCCAGCCAGCAATATGAGGCCGGTAAAAATCAGAATAAGCTGCGAGACAGCGATATTGATCGGATCGTGCAAACCTATCGTCAATTTAATGAAGGGAAATTTAATGCAGGGATTATTGAAGACAAATTCAGCTACGTAGCCACTTTTGAAGAAATTCAGGAAAACGATTTTAACCTCAATATCCCTCGGTATGTTGACACTTTTGAAGAAGAAGCGGAAGTTGACATTGCCGCAGTACAAAATGAAATCGAAAAATTAGAAGATGAATTGAAGATTGTACAGGTCGAATTGAGTAAATATTTAAAAGAATTGGGAGCTTAATATGATTGTGCAATACGCCTCCGATTTACATCTGGAATTTCCCGAAAACAAGGAGTACCTCAAAACGAACCCATTGAAAGCTAAGGGTGATGTTTTAGTGCTTGCTGGCGATATTGTGCCTTTTGCAGTGATGGACAAACACAAAGATTTTTTCAGTTATATTTCTGATCACTTCGAAACAACCTATTGGATTCCGGGGAATCATGAATACTATTACTTTGATTTGGCTGAAAAATGCGGAACCCTCAATGAAAATATCAAAACAAATGTCCATTTGGTAAATAACCTGTCTGTGGAGCTGAATTCAGTCCGTTTTGTTTTTTCAACGCTTTGGTCAAAGATTAGCCAAGTTAACCGATGGCAGATTGAACAAAGAGTGAGCGATTTCCGAGTCATTCAATTCAACAATTTTCGTTTTACTTCCGATCAGTTTAATCTTTTGCATGAGGAAAGTTTAGCCTTTATTACCCAAGAACTACACCACAACTACACCGGTAAAACAGTTGTAGTTACTCATCATGTTCCCACTTTCATGCAGTATCCGGATAAGTATAGGGGTGATATTCTGAATGAAGCTTTTGCTGTTGAATTGTATGATTTGATTGAAACAAACGGTCCTGATTTCTGGATTTTTGGTCACCATCATTTTAATACTCCTGATTTTATGATTGGGAAAACAAATTTGGCTACAAATCAATTGGGCTATGTGAAGTGCGGAGAACATAAGTATTTTAAAAATCTGACAAGTATAGAAGTATGAAGTATTTTATATCAATATATTATCTTTATATTTGCACGTTATCAAATAGAAGTGATAACATGCAAAATATGTGATATGAATAATTTAAAGGATCGAAATGAAAAACACGATTGATTACATAAGGGAAGTTTTTGGACTCGATTTGAATATTACCGAGATGCCCAAAGTTCAGATAAATGCCTTGCCATTCTATATTGCCAATGAATATAACTTTTGGGAAGGCAATCTGATAGACAGAAACATTGTGTTTGCAAAAAAGATTACTACGGAGCATTTCACTCCCGACCAGTATAAAAAGCAATTGGAATTGCTTGAACGCCACTTCAATAATCCGGTTGTTTTTATTTTGCCCGACATTGAGGCCTATAAAAGGAACAGGTTGATTCAGAAGCGAATAAATTTTGTTGTAGCAAACAAACAGGTTTTTATTCCTGGATTATTTATCGACATTAAAGAATATGCACTAAAAGCGCAAAAGAAAGAATATTTGAAGCCCGTTGCTCAGTGCCTGATTCTTTATCATCTGCAAAAAGAGCCGTTAAATGGTTTCACTTACAAGCAGTTGGCGAATGTGTTGCAATACCCGTACCTGACCATAACAAGAGCTGTCGAAAACATTCAGGCTTTAAATCTTTGTACAATTGAAGGCACCAAAGAAAAAACCATTTGCTTTGAAACAGGTAATGCAGAACTCTGGAAAAAAGCGCTTGCCTTTATGAAAAGTCCGGTCGCAAAAAAAGTGTTTACTGACAATGAGATTGATGAGAAGTTATTCTTCCACAGCAATATTAATGCTTTGGCTTTTTATACCGACCTGAACGACGAAAAGCAAATATATCTGGCTGTTCATCAGGATACTTTCAGAAAATTGATAAAAGAAGGGAAAATAAAAAACCTGAGCGACTACGACGGAAAGTATTGCATTGAAATTTGGAAATATACACCTGCCATACTGGCGAATAACCAGTTTGTCGATCCGCTCTCTGTTTACCTCGAATTTAAAGACAACACTGATGAGCGTGTGCAACTGGCATTAAAAAATATATCAGACAAATACTTAACAGCACAAACAGTCTAATGGCATGACAAAAGAAAAGAAATCGATTATTAGTGTGCAGGGATCGGCTATTACCATTTTGAGACAAAAGGACGACGACTTCATCTGTCTTACAGATATGGCTAAGAAATTTGGAGGAGATGATTTGATTTACAGTTGGATGCGCAACCGTAATACCCTGGAGTTTTTGGGTATTTGGGAGCAAATTCATAATCCGGAGTTTAAAGGTGGCGAATTCGACACCTTTAAAGAAGAAGATCGACACATATAAAATTAAATAGCATGGCAAAAGAATTATCAAATAGCAAACCACTTGTTTTTGAACAGATTAAAGAGGTTGATGAAAAAGGAAATGAATTTTGGGGAGCCAGAAAACTTTCTAAAATATTGGAATATTCGGAGTTCAGGCATTTTCTACCTGTGGTTGAAAGGGCAAAAGAAGCATGTAAGAACAGCGGTTATCAGGTTGCCGATCACTTCGAGGATTACCTCGAGGAGATAAATCATGGAAAAGGAGCCAGACAGGACTACCCAAGCGTAAAACTCTCGCGTTACGCCTGCTACCTGATTGTGCAGAATGCCGATCCTACCAAAGAAGTGGTTGCACTTGGGCAAACCTACTTTGCCGTACAAACCCGTTTGCAGGAAATAAGGCAAATGGATGAATACAACCGCCTAAACACGGAAGACCAAAAGCGTTTGTTTTTGCGCGACGAAATGAAAAAACACAACATTCAGTTGGCCGATGCTGCTAAAGATGCCGGTGTTGTTGAACCTGTTGATTACGCTATTTTCCAAAACCATGGCTACATGGGGCTTTATGGCGGTCTTGATGCAAAAGGAATACATGCCCGGAAAGGATTGAAAAAGAGCCAGCAGATACTCGACCACATGGGCAGCACCGAACTGGCGGCCAATTTATTCCGCGCTACGCAAACCGAAGAAAAACTAAGGCGAGACCAGATAAAAGGCAAGAAAAAGGCCAACCAAACCCATTACGAAATTGGCAAAAAGGTACGCAAAACCATTGAGGAAATTGGCGGAACTATGCCCGAAAACCTGCCAGTAGCCGAAAGCATTAAAAAGGTTGAAAAAGCCAACGAACCCAAACCGCTTAAAACGGTTCAAAAGAAAACTAATGGAAAATAAAACCACAAAACCCTTTTACAATTCCACCATTCCAAGCAATTGGGAGGTGAAGACACTAGGTGAAGTTGCCACCTTTATAAATGGAAAAGCTTACAAGCAGGAGGAGTTGTTATCAGAAGGTAAATACAAGGTTTTACGAGTTGGAAACTTCTTTACCAAAGGAGATTGGTATTACTCTGATTTGGAAATGGAAGAAAACAAATATGTTTTTGATGGAGATTTGATGTATGCTTGGTCTGCATCATTTGGCCCAAGATATTGGAACGGAGAAAAGACAGTTTTCCATTATCATATTTGGAAAGTCATCCCTTCAGAACTCATCACCAAGCAATTCCTTTTTTCACATTTAATCTATGATGCTGAAAAAATATTAAGCAGTACACAAGGCGGAACAATGTTTCATATCACAAAGGGTGATATGGAAAAAAGAAAAATAAATCTACCACCCATCCCCGAACAACGCGCCATTGCCCATGTCCTTAGTTTGATGGACACGGCCATCAACCAAAATAACCAACTCATTGTCCAAAAAGAACTCTGCAAAAAATGGCTGATGCAAAATTTATTGACTGGAAAGAAACGGCTGAAAGGGTTTTATGGGGTGTGGAAGGAAGTTGCATTGGAAAATGTGTTCAATAGAGTAACGAGAAAAAATTCAGAAGACAATACAAATGTAGTTACCATTTCAGCTCAAAGAGGATTTGTAAGACAAACTGATTTTTTCAATAAGGCAATTGCCAGTGAAATCATAGATAACTATTGTTTGGTCGAAAAAGGAGAATTCTGCTACAATAAAAGTTATTCAAATGGATATCCTTGGGGAGCAACTAAGCGATTGAATGACTTTGACAAAGCAGTTGTGACAACGTTATATATCTGCTTCGGGATTAAAGACCAGAGTAATACTTCTGGTGATTTTTTTGAACAATACTTTGAAGCTAATCTCCTAGACCGAGGGCTTACAAAAATTGCTCATGAAGGTGGAAGGGCTCATGGGCTACTTAATGTAACTCCTTCCGATTTCTTTTCATTAAAAATCACAATTCCATCCTTTGAAGAACAAACCGCTATTGCCCAAGTGCTGCAAGCAGCCGATAAAGAAATACAACTGCTCAAAGCCAAAACCGATAAACTGCGCGAGCAGAAAAAGGGAATGATGCAGGTGCTGTTGACGGGGAAGAAACGATTGAAAATTAAT
>JAUXUF010000099.1 GCA_030684645.1 Bacteroidota bacterium
AAACAGATTTCTCCACGCGATAAAATTGTCGTAAATGGAAGAGAGTATTCATCGCGTGTTCGAAATGACGTTAATTGGACGTCATTCCGAAGGGGGAACGACTGGCAATTAATCCAACTATAACCATCCCGATGAGCAGGCGTTAAATCCTATCGCGTTTAGACGAATTCTGTCGCGATGAGGGATCTGCAACATATAAGTACAGAATCGCATTTCGCTAAGCCAATCGTTAAAGATATCACCCCGTGCCAAACCAGTTTCTTTTTAGGATGAACCGCAGGTAAAATACAACGATCATAACGTTCAAGGCTTCAAGCTGTAGTGCTTAGCTGCACTTCGCCCGGCCTTTAGCACTAAAGTAGTTACAAAGCAGTTGAGATCAAATAGCAGTGACCGCTATAGCTTGAAGCCGTTGTTGCACTAAACCTTCGGTAGTTTTTTCCAAGCGACACCTGGCAAATTAAAGCAGAACCCTTTTCTTTACATGAAATAAATTTCAACATAAATATCATGAAAAAAAAGAACCGAGTCCTACCTTAATTAGCTCAGCTTGCACGAATGTAGCGGGATTTTCCGAATTGTATGCCCGAATGCAACAGAAAGTTTCCATCACCGGTAAAAGCCGGAGTACACTAAATGGCTACAGTACCCATTTAGCTAAACTGGCCCTTCATTTCGGATGCTTGCCCACTGAACTGGATACCGATCAGATCAATGATTACCTGTACCTGGTGCAGCAGGAACACCCCACCGCTTCCGCTTCCTATTTTAAGTTCACCGTGTACGGACTTCGTTTTGCCTTCCGCATGATGGGGCTCAAAGACAAACACATTGAACTGCCCAGCATTAAAAAAGAAAAGAAACTGCCTATTGTTTTGAGCAGGGAAGAAGTCAAGGGTTTGTTAAAAGCTCCCAAACTGTTAAAGCACCGGATCCTGATTGGCCTGCTCTATGGCTGTGGATTACGCTGTTTTGAAGCCCGGAACGTTCGGATCGCCGATCTGGACTTTGACCGGCAGATGCTTCATGTGCAAAAAGGGAAAGGTAAAAAAGACCGCTATGTTCCCCTGAGCCCGATCCTGATTCGCGGACTGCGTGCTTACATCGGGGCAGAAAACCCCGAAGAATGGCTCTTTAACGGACAACCGATAGGCCGGGCCGGTGGTGATTTTGATGGCCGCTATTCCCAGCGTGGGGTGCAGTGGGCCGTCAAAGAAGCGAAAAAGGCTGCCGGTATACTCAAGGATATGACCGTGCATACCCTCCGGCATACCTTTGCCACCCATCTGCTGGAAGAGGGTTTGGACATCATTTCCATCAAAGACCTGCTGGGACACGAATGCATTGATACCACCATGGTTTATCTGCATGTGGCCCAATCCGGCAGACGGAAACCCTTTAGCCCGCTGGATACCCTTTACTCCAAATCGTAAGTGCAGCCCGCTTTTGAAGTGGC
>JAUXUF010000101.1 GCA_030684645.1 Bacteroidota bacterium
GCGGGTAGGTATGCCGGCTCTTAAAGTTAATGTAGGGTTTGTTGATCCAAACTGGCCGAAATGGGAAGTCCCTGTGTCAGCTCTTATCAATGAGATCCGTCGTGAGCGTCGTCTTGAAACAAGTGCAGAAGGAAAGAGATGGGACGATTTAGTACGCTGGAAAGCCGGCAAATTGCTTGAAAATCCGAAAACTATTCAGGGTGCAAGAGATCCTAAAACTGGCACATACCGTGTATTATATCCGGGTTATACAGCCAGAAAGTGGGATGATAAATTGTATTTATATCCAATCCCTACTCAGGAATTGGCATTGAATACTAAACTAACACAAAATCCTGGGTGGAAATAAAGTGAATTCAATATGAGTGGATATTTCGCTTGAGTAGGATTTATCCACTCCTATTATCCTACGTATGCTGTACTCAGGACTGATCTCATTGCTCTTTCAGTTCCGGGCATAACAGAGTCATTTAGATATTGCTTAAGTTACAAACCTCCATTATGCTTAAGTTCAATGGGTAGGCAATTCGCCAATGATTTTAATGTGTAAAATAGTGTTGATTAGGATTAGCATGAAAAGAGATAATTATGTTTCAAAATAAGAACGTTACTGCCAGCATTCTAACATTAATCATTAGTAATGTATTCATATTCTGCTTCTCTGTCCGGCTTGTTGCTCAGGAGGCTGTTTTTTTCGCAGGTGCAGCTCAGGTGAATATCACTCCTGCAACTGCATATCCTCATTACCGTGGGTTAAGTACAGGTACTAACGATCCTTTATATGCCAAGGCATTGGTATTGGGGCAGGGGAAAAATCGTATAGCTATCGTGGTCTGTGACTTATTGTGGATTGAGAGGAGTCTTTCTTCATCAGTTAGATTACAGGTCTCCGCAAAAACGGACATTCCTTATTCCAACATCATAATTGCAGGTACCCATACACATACAGGTCCTGCCTATCACCCCAATATAGTTGAACTTACCGGGACACTCCGTCCGCCATTTGATGAAGATAAACCCTCAGCTGTAAAGGATCCTTATTTGAATAGTTTGGCAGATAAGATAGCACAGTCAGTTATAATTGCCCATAAATCACTGGAAAATGTTCAGATTGAAACTGGTGCAGGAGTGGCTAATGGGATTTCATTCAACCGTCGTTTTA
>JAUXUF010000102.1 GCA_030684645.1 Bacteroidota bacterium
GGATAGTATGCCCCGCCTGTTGGAGAAGTACAGGGCGGAGAACGATAGGATTTCGAAAGATATTCCGGTGCTGAAAGAGGTAGTTGAAGCGGTGTGGCGAAAGGAAGATGAGCTAAAAGGATTGAAAACCGAATTGAATAATCTCGAACGACAGATAAAGCTATCGCTGAAACCTATCGAACAAACAGAAGGACAATCTACATTCACTGTGGCAGAAAATCAACAGCAACCAGCCCCTCTAAAACTCACCCAATCGAAGCAATCGGTGAATGGATAGGTGAGCGGATGTTCCTTTACCTTTACCTCATAACTTGGACAACTGAAAGAAGTAATGGGCAAACGTTTGATTAATAGAGGGTTTTTGTTTATACCATAAATTTTACAGCAAGGCCACTTCGATTAATAAGGAGAATCACAGAGAAAGAAAAATATCAACAATTAATCTATTATTACGCAGTTGCGGCTCTTCAGATACCCTGTCTGCTTGCAGCGGAGTAGTTCATTTTGGCTTCTTTTTCAACAATTCTTCTGCCCTTTGGCTTAGAATTGTGGCTTTCGAATTGTTAAGCTTTTCCATTGTTCAATAATCCTCCATCAATATTCGCCGGCCAATTGACATGCGTCACTCAGGTCGGCCATTGCCTGGTCAAGATTGTTGAAATTCCGGGCATTGTACACTGATTTCAATTCTTCTAAAGCATCTTCAATTGCAATTTTTTTCTCTGCTGGCAATGTGTTACCAAATTCTTTGAGTTGGATTTCGGTTTGAAAAATTTGCATGTCGGCTTTATTGCTTTTCATCACATTGTCCCTCATTTCCTGATCTTCTGCAGCATATTGCCGGGCTTCATCTTTCATGCGGCTAATTTCTTCCTCAGAAAGACCGGAGGAAGCCTCAATGCGGATTTGCTGCGATTTTTCGGTTAACTGATCTACCGCGGTCACGTTCAGGATTCCATTGGCATCGATGTCGAAGGTTACTTCAATCTTCGGTATTCCTCTGCGAAATGGCGGAATTTCATCGAAATGGAACCTGCCGATGCTTTTGTTTTGGTTAGCCATTGGCCGCTCACCTTGCAAAACGTGTATTTCAACTGAAGATTGGTTATCGGCAGCGGTAGAAAAGACTTCCGATTGCCGTGTTGGAATAGTTGTGTTGGCTTCTATCAGACGAGTCATCACTCCGCCGCGGGTTTCGATTCCCAGCGAAAGCGGTGTAACATCGAGCAGCAATACATCTTTTACCTCTCCGGAAAGTACTCCACCCTGAATGGCAGCGCCAATAGCGACAACTTCGTCAGGATTGACACCTTTTGAGGGTTCTTTTCCGAAAAATTCACGCACCATTTTCTGAACCGCCGGAATTCGGGTTGATCCACCGACGAGGATAATTTCATCTAAATCGGAAGCTTTCAGGCGGGCATTTTTAAGCGCCAACTGGCAAGGCGCAACGGTTGTTTGCAACAAACTACCGATCAGTTGTTCGAATTTGGCGCGGGTAAGTTTTCGTGTAAGGTGTTTGGGAACGCCGTTAACCGGCATAATATAAGGCAGATTGATATCGGTTTCCAATGAACTGGATAATTCAATTTTTGCTTTTTCGGCGGCTTCTTTCAATCGCTGAAGAGCCATGGAATCGCGGAAAAGATCAACGCCTTCATCATTTCTGAATTCGTTGGCCAGCCACTCAATGATGACCTGATCAAAGTCGTCGCCGCCAAGATGGGTATTTCCGTTGGTCGATTTTACTTCGAAAATGCCATTCCCGAGTTCGAGTATCGATATGTCGAAAGTTCCGCCGCCCAAATCAAAAACGGCAACTTTAATATTGTCATGTCTTTTGTCCAGACCATGGGCAAGCGCTGCTGCAGTTGGTTCGTTAATAATGCGCCTGACGGTTAGGCCGGCAATCTCACCAGCCTCTTTGGTGGCCTGGCGTTGCGAATCGCTGAAATAGGCCGGAACAGTAATCACCGCTTCTGTAATTTCCTGTCCGAGATAATCTTCGGCTGTTTTCTTCATTTGCTGAAGGATCATGGCCGAAATTTCCTGCGGTGAATACAGTTCTCCGGTAATGTTTACGCGGGGTGTATTGTTATCGCTATTGATAACCTGGTACGGAACCCGGCTAATTTCTTTCTCAACCAGATCGTAGGTTTCGCCCATAAACCGTTTAATGGAAGAAACGGTATTTTCAGGATTTGTAATGGCCTGCCGTTTTGCCGGAGCACCAATTTTTCGCTCACCAGCCGAAGTGAATCCCACTACCGAAGGTGTTGTTCGCTGCCCTTCACTGTTCAGTATGACAATCGGTTCATTCCCTTCCATAATAGCCATGCAGGAATTTGTGGTTCCTAAATCGATCCCTAAAATTTTACCCATTATCACGTTCTCCCTGTATTCTGTTAAGTCATTTTTTAACCATGTATTGAGTAAGTCGTTCAAGTTGATCAATTTTGATTTTTGACCGGGATTGAATTGTTTTCTGATATTTCCGGATTTTTGCAACTTCCTTCAGCTCAATTACTGTAATGTCTTTGGACAGCTTTTTCATCACTTTGTGATATGCCCCGATAAAAAGAATTCCGGTTTCATCCTGCTCCAACGTTTTATCTATTGTAGCTGCAATAAACCGGTCCCGTCTTCTTAACAAAATGGGTTTCATCATTTTATACCTGACGAGCTGAATGATTTTTTTAATATTGGATTTTGATCTTAAGATCAATTGAAGTCCGTCGTATTCGGCTTTGACCATTTTAAAATCTTCTGTCTTAACCAGCACGGCTCCCCGATTGATCAATTTCAACACGATTGCAGAATTTTGACTTCCTGATTTAACGCCATCGCCAATCAATTTCATGGCTATTTCGCCATCAACAAACATTCCGTCCTGGTATATTTTTGTTCCTTTAATATATAGATCAATGTTCTTAAAATAGGATTCAATTGCTTCCCAGTAGCCATTTACAGTGTCGGTGTGCTTTTGCCATAAATTTTCGCCAAGTCCTGAAACGCTTTTGCGTTTAAGTTCTTCGCCCAGAGTGCCCATATCGGCAACCGAATGAATGATAGGAACATAAATCAGTGTCCTCATAATGAGAGGCGTTTAGCATTCATTATCAGTTCCGCAGTTTTTTTATGCAAATCCGCAATCAGGCGACAATAGTTGCAATCTAGTTTCTGATCATTGAATTTTGCACAGCCAGTAAGGCAAGTTACCTGATCAGCTAATTCTTCGGCATATTTTGCTTTGATGCCGATTGATGTGCCCTGGTTGATTTTTCGCTTTATTTCATTCAGGATGGCATAATTCTCCTGATGGATCCTACACTGAATTGTCGAATTCTGCTCTTGATTGTACATGTGATTCGTATTGGATTTTGGAAATTTCCTGTTACATCAAATCGCCCAATGGACCGAGATTGATGTTTAAATCGCGATCGGTGAGGTTAAAATATTTTTTCAGTTCTTCCATTTTCATTTCCAGCTTCATCAGGGTTTCTCCCAGTCGCTCAATCTCATCATCCGATAACGATCCGCCATCAACCCTGCGCATAGCCTGCTTTTCAACCAGTTTCCGGATGAGTTCGACCAATGTCAGAACCAGTTTTGCCAATCCTGAATCGGCGTTGTCAGGAGTCAGTGAAAGCCTGGAATCTTCAATGTTTTTAAGTTTGTCCACCTCTGCCGAAATATCCTGGATGGAAAGATCGACCGTTCCGGTGTTACAAAGTATTTTATTCTCGCTCATGAGATCGTTATTTTAAGGTAATATCGACAAAACTATAAGGTGGCCATGGACCGGTCAAGATGAAATTCAGTCCGGTATATTTTCTTTGCAAATCTTCAATTGCCTGAATCAATTCAGCTTTCTTATCTTTTTCAAGCAGAAAAACTGCATCGATAATCGTTGTGGCAGTTGTCATCTTTTTGATTTTCTTCACTGCTTCCAACTGAACAAGAAATCCGGTGAATTCTGCAATGATCGAATCAACATAGTTTAGCAACATTTCTTCAAGTCGGTGTGCTTTAAGTTTCTGATTTATATACTCTTTGAAGACAGAATCTTTGCTTTCGGAGGCCGGTTTTTGTGAAGTCTCGTTCATTGCTTCTGATTTCGACTTCAGTTCAGCCTTTAACTTTTCGGTATCGCAAAATATTTTCAGGCCGAATTCGCTTTTGTTCTCGACTTTCTGAAGGTTATTCTGAAATTCAGGATAGTTCTTTTCAAGCATTTGCTGAACCGAATCGGTTGATTCCATGATAGAACCAAATCGCATGGGAAGAAGCGGATATTGCTGTTCCACATTCTCAATTACACTTGCAAAGGCGAAGGCATTTGTCTGATTAGCAATTAAATCAGCTTTTTCAAGATCGCTGACTACTGCCGAAATCTGATCGAAGGAAACAGCAACTAATTCTGCTCCCGCAATTCCCTTCATTCCTGATAAAAGTGCAATTGATTT
>JAUXUF010000115.1 GCA_030684645.1 Bacteroidota bacterium
TCGAGAAGAACCAAACAACAGAAGGAATGAAATCCATGATCTGATTGAACCCTTCCCAGTTTCCGATGTGGAATGGCATCCATCCGCCGAGGAACACTGTGGCGCCCAGGGCAGAAACAATAAACATGTTCATGTATTCGGCCAGAAAGAAAAAGGCGAATTTGATTCCTGAATATTCGGTATGGAAACCTGCAGTCAATTCCGATTCTGCTTCAGCTAAATCGAAAGGGCCCCGGTTAATTTCAGCAGTACTGGCAATCAGGAAAATAATAAATGAAATGAATGCCGGAATGTGTCCTTTAAAGATCCACCATCCGTTGGCCTGACTTTCAACAATTCCTGAAAGCTGCATGGTTCCTGAGAAAACTACAATCGCCAGTAATGAAAGTCCAACAGAAAGTTCGTAGCTCACAATTTGTGCTCCGCTCCGGATTGCGCCGATCAGCGAATATTTGCTGTTGCTCGACCAGCCTGCCAGTAAAATACCAACCACACCAAGCGACGAAACGGCCATCATGTAAAATACGCCAATGTTAAAATCGATCGCCTGAAGTCCTTTGGCATAAGGTATTGCAGCCATGGCCATAAACGAAGCGATAATCACAATAAACGGCGCCAGGTTGAAAAGCAACGGATCGGATTTGCGGATTGGAATTAACTCTTTCAACAATAGTTTAATCAAGTCGGCGATTGTTTGCAAAAGCCCCCATTTACCTACCCGGTTTGGTCCAACGCGGTTTTGGATAATGGCACACACTTTACGTTCCAGGTAAACCAGGAAAAGCCCGAGCAGTGCGTACATCAGCAAAAAAACCAGTCCGACGAGAACCAGTTCAGTAAAAGTGACCCATCCGGACGACATCAGGCCTGATAAAGCCTTATGAATGGAACCGGTAAGTGTCGAAAAATCGTAGATGTTTGATGACATATTTGTGTTCATTTATCGGTCAATATCAGGGATTACAAGGTCGAGCGAACCGCTGATGGCAATCAGGTCGGCAATTTTATATCCGGAGGCCAGCTTATTCAATACAAACAGGTTACTGAAGTTTGGCGTACGGAATTTCATGCGGTAAGGCGATTTATTTCCGTCACTAACAATATAAACTGCAAGTTCACCGCGTGAAGTTTCAACCCTCCGGAAATATTCACCCTCCGGAAGTTTGATGATAGGTTTCATCTTAGCAGTATAATCACCTTCAGGAATGTTGTCAATAAGTTGTTCAATGATGTTCATCGACTCCCACATTTCTGCCATTCTCACTTTGTAACGGGCAAAAGTATCGCCACCGGTTTCCAGAATTTCGTTGAACTGAACTTTATCGTACATTCCATAAGGCGCTATTTTACGAACGTCGCACGAATATCCGGAGCCACGGCCCGATGGCCCGGTAACTCCATATCCGATGGCCGTTTCGCGGCTCATGTAACCAATGCCTTTTGAGCGATTCTGGAAAATGATATTGCCAGTCAGCAACTGGTCGTATTCCGGAAGCTTTTTCCGGAAATAGCTGATAAACTCTTTGGTCCGTTTCTGAAAATTAGGGTGAACATCGTGCATCAATCCACCTGGCATCACGAAACTGTGCAGTAACCTGGAGCCGAATGATTCTTCGAAAATATCCAGAATATGTTCCCGGTCGCGAAGGCCATAGAAAAAGGTTGTCAATGCGCCCAGGTCCATTCCAAAAGCACACCACCACAATTGGTGTGATGCCAGACGATTTAATTCATCCAGAATAGTACGGATGTATTTCACGCGCTCCGGAATTTCAACCTGCAAAGCATCTTCAACGCAAAGGCAAACCGCTTCGTTGTTCATGTGAGCCGACAGGTAATCCATCCGGTCGGTCAGGTGAATAATTTGCTGGTAAGTATTTGCTTCACACATTTTTTCAATTCCACGGTGAATGTACCCGATATGTGGAGTCAGATATTTTACAGTTTCACCTTTCAGGCAAACTTCCAGCCTTAATACACCGTGAGTTGACGGGTGTTGCGGACCCATGTTGATAATGTAGTCCTCATTCTCCCCAACAATCACGTCTTTTATAATTTCTTCGCTCATCATTTGAGTTTTAACGTTCAATGATATTTATTTCGTCGCGGAAATCTTTGCGAAGCGGGTGTCCGTAATCGTCCTCCAGAAAAAGACGTTTCATGTTTGGATGGTTATTAAACCGGATTCCAAACAAATCGAAAACTTCGCGTTCAAAATATTCAGCAGTGGAATACAACTCAGTTATACTGTCAATTGTTGGGTTTTCACGATCAGCAATCACTGATTTCAGCACAACCAAATGCCTGAATTCAGTTGAATCCAGGTGATAAACTACCGTAATATGAGTCAGAAAATCAACCGCAGTCAGGCTGATCAAATAGTTAAAAGCAGTTTTTGGATCTGATTTGAGTTTCTCAACCAGTGAGAAAAGTTTTTCTGCCGGAACAACTGCTTCAAGCAACTGTGTTCCTTCCGGAAACTCGGTTTCAGGTACAAGTCCCCTGATGATATCTGTTAAATCTTGTCTGCTAAGCATGTTATATTATCTGTTAAAAGCCTCCCCCTAGCCCCCTCCTAAGGAGGGGGAGCCAGAAGCTCCGTTCATATTTTTAATTTTTCAATGATGCTTTCGGTGTCACCAAATTAACTTTAGGCACTTTAGCACACTTTAGGCACTTCCAACTTTTAATTAAAGTATTCTATCGGTCTGGTCAGCCGGATTAGTGACTGATTCGCCCTTGATCTTCCGTTGAAGCTGCATCACGCCGTAAAGTAAAGCTTCGGGGCGGGGTGGGCAACCGGGAATGTAAACATCAACCGGAATGACATGATCGACACCACGAACAACCGAATAACTGTTGTAGAAAAACGGTCCTCCGGAAACGGCACAGGCGCCCATGGCGATTACATATTTGGGATCAGGCATCTGATCGTATAATCGTTTTAAAATCGGTACCATTTTGTGAACGATGGTTCCGGCAACAACGATTACATCAGCCTGACGTGGCGAAGCGCGGTAAACTTCAATTCCGAAACGGGCAAAATCGTGTCGCGAAGCGCCGGCTGCCATCATTTCAATTCCGCAACAGCTGGTTGCAAAAGTGAGCGGCCACACCGAGTTCGAACGACCCCAGTTCAGGAGATTGTCGATACTGGTCAGGAAAAAATTATTGCCTGACGTTTTTAAGAGTTCCAGAGATTCATTATCTCCGAAATCTTCATCTTTCATTGATTTTATTAAACCCATTTCAAAGCTCCTTTTTTCCATGCATACAAAAGGCCGAGACCCAGTATGAAGAAGAAAATTATGATTTCGATAAATGCCCTCATTCCGATTGATTTCATTACTACTCCCCAGGGGAACAGAAACACGGTTTCCACATCGAAAATCAGATAAATAATTGCAAAAAGATAATAACCTACATTAAACTGAATCCAGGCAGGACCTTCGGTAGGAATACCGCATTCGTAGGGTTCTGATTTTGCCAGATTAAATGAGTTTGGCGCTACAAGGGTTGAAAATATAATTGCTCCGCCTACAAGGACAAGGGCAACTATAAAAAAGAGAATTAATGATTCACTCTCCATATCTTTAAATATCTAGATGATTTGGTAAGTAAAATTGAAGGTGCAAAAGTAATTTTTTCAAGTTAACACCAAACTTTTTTCAGAAAAAAATTGGATTGATATTTAGCAATTGAGAATTATGGAAATTGTGTTTGATTATGTTGTTTTATGATTCTAAAATAAAGATAGACTCTTGGCGGAATAGCTATTCCGCCAAGAGTCTATCTTTATCATAAATATTAACAGTCTCTTAGTATGGCTATCCTAAACCTACAATGCCTTTTTTGATGGCATACTTTATTAAATCGGCAGTCGATTTGAGGTTTAGTTTTTCGAGGATATGTTGTTTGTGCGTGCCAACCGTTTTTACACTAATAAAAAGCACATCAGAAATTTCGCGGGTCGATTTCCCCTCAGCCATAAGTTTTAAAATCTCCGATTCCCGTTCCGATAGTTCCTCACTGTTGTCGTGAACTTCTTCTTCCTTGCTCAGGTAATCCCGGATCAGTACTTCGGTGATTTTGGCGCTTAAATACTTTTCCCCTTGATAAACCGTGTTTATGGCTTCGATCAACTGGTCGTAAGTACAATTTTTAAAAAGGTAACCGGATACCCCGGCTTCCAATGCTTCTTTGATGTAGTGTTTGTCGCAGTGCATCGAAAGCGCCAGGACCCTTATCCCCGGCAGTTCCTTGTGTAAAATCCGGGTCGCATCTACCCCGTTTATAACAGGCATGCTTAAATCCATGATAACAATGTCGGGTTTTAGCTTTTTTGCCTTTTCAATCGCTTCCTGTCCGTTTTCGGCCTGGTCAACAATTTCGATTTGCGGCGAAGCTGAAAGCAGGGTTACAATTCCTTCCCTGAATAATTGATGGTCGTCTGCAATTAAAATTCGTATGGACATGGTTTAATAGTTTTATATTGGAACAGTTATCGTAATTTTGGCGCCTTGGGATGGCCCTGGCCCGATCACCAGGGAACCTTGAAGGGCATCGAGCCTTTCGTTGATGCTAAACAAGCCAAATCCCCCCAATTCGGATAAGTTCATGCCTTGACTGAAATCAAAGCCTTTTCCGTCATCAATTACCATGATAGTGATATTTTTTGAATTTTTTTGGATTTCAACTTTTATTAAATCGGCGCCAGAGTATTTAATGGCATTATTAAGCAGTTCGCATACCATGCGAAAGAGCAGTACTTTAATATCAGTTACAAGTTCTATCGAATTTTCGTCAGACCGGAACACTGTAACGATACCAAATTTCTTTTCAACCTGTTCCAGTTTCCATTTGATCGCGGCAATCAGGCCAAGCTCATATAAAATTGGAGGGCTTAAATCATAAACCAATGCCCTCGACTCGCCAATGGCGTCGCGCAAGAGTTCGGACGACTCTTCCAGTGTTTTTTTCACAGCGGGCGGCAGTTCCCCCCTTGTTATGGCCGAAAGTTTGATCGCCGCGATAGAGATTGTTTGTCCCAGGCCGTCATGCAGGTATTCGGCGATTTTTCTCCTCTCCTTTTCTTCAGCAATTGCCAGTTCATAGTTAAGGTTCTTCAGTTTCTTCTGGTATTCTTTGATTTTTTCCAGGTGCTTTTTATTGGCTTCTTCTGCTTCCATTCGCCTGGTAATATCATGGTTCACACCAATGTATCCGGCAAAATTGTTGTTGCCATCGAAAATGGGGAAGCCGCTTATTGTCAACCATACTTTTTTGCCGTTTTTATGCGAACACAAAATTTCGTTCCCCGTGAAGTTTTCCCGCCGTGCAAAAATATCTGCCAGAAGTTCTTTCGACACGGTGTTTTCGTTGTACGAACAGAAATCGCAAAGTGATTTTATCCCGACAATTTCTTCGGAATCGAAACCTAAAATCTTTACAATTACAGGGCTTACATAGGTAAATTGTCCACTTTGGTCAAGCTCCCAGAAATATTCGAGTGCATATCCCGATACTTTCAGGTAGCGTTCCTCAATATTATGAAATTCGTCCGTTTGTTTTTTGATCAGAATTTCGAGGTTTTCGTTCCTCTTTCTTAATAAATCCTCGGCAAATTTGATGCGCAGCATTACATTCACCTGCGCCTTAAGTTCAGCTTTATCAATAGGTTTGGATATAAAAGCATCGGCACCGGCGTTTAAACCCTTAATCCGGTAGCTCATTTCGCTCAAGGCGGAAACCAACAAGATCGGGATATGTCTGGTCGGTTCATTGTTTTTTAAAATATGGCATACCTCGAAACCATCCATTTCGGGCATTAAAATATCGAGTAAAATAGTGTCAGGCAACTCTCTTTTCGCTATTTCTATCCCCTCGATGCCCGATTGTGACAACAACACCTGATAATCAGGATAATCAATATTCAGAATTGCTGATATCAATTCCAGGTTAAGCAGGTTGTCGTCAATTGCAAGGATTTTTTTCATATTTTACCAATAAATTAAATTTTTTTCAATCAACTGCTACCCGAATATAATTATACTATGTTTTTATATGCTGGTAAAGTAAAATAAAAAGCTGAGCCTTTGCCTGATTCAGACTCAAGCCATATTTTTCCACCCATTAACCCAACCAAATTTTTAGTAATGGCTAATCCAAGTCCATTTCCACCGTATTTGCGCGTTTTTTCATCCTCAACCTGCCTGAAGTGTTCAAATATTATATCATGATATTCTGCCGGAATACCTATGCCGGTATCCTTAACGAAAAATTCCACCATTTTACCCTTAGGTTGATATCCAATTTCGATGCTGCCATTCTCAGTAAACTTTAGGGCATTACCAATCAGATTATTAGATATTTGAATGAGCCTTTCAGCATCAGCAATAATTATTGTTTCTTCATCATTGTCAGGGAGGGTTAGTTTAAGTTCGAGTTTTTGTGCGTCGGCATGGAAAGAAAATTGTTCATAAACACTTGAGATATATTTCAGAGCATTAATCTTACTTTTACGGATTGTAATTTCACCCGATTCCAACTTCGATATATCCATAATATCATTGATAATGGTTAAAAGGTTATTCACACCGGCGATGATATGTTGAATAAATTCATTCTTTTGGCCCTCTTCGAAATCCGGATCGGCCAGTAATTCAGAAAACCCGATGATGCTATTTAACGGCGTACGGACTTCGTGCGACATATTGGCCAGAAAAGCTGATTTTAAACGGTCACTTTCTTCCGCTTTTTCTTTGGCTATGATTAACTCTGTTGCCCGTTTTTCTTTCTCTACGTTTTGAAAGGCAAGCTCTTTGTTGATTTGAATATACTTTTCGTTTTGCCCATCAATTTGTATATTCTGTATTTTGATATTTCTTAAAAGTGCTTGCCTTTCTATTGAATAAAGAATAGATTTTCCAAGAAGAGCGGGGTTCAAACTTTGTTTAGTGACATAATCCTGTGCACCTTCCATTATAAGTTTTAATGACAACTCTTCGTCTTCAATGCTAGTGATGAGTACAACAGGTATTTCTTTGTTGCAATCAATTACTTTTTGAAATGTTTGCTGCCCTGTACTGTCAGGTAGGTTAAGGTCGAGCAAAATAATATCAAAGTTGTTTTTTTGAATTTGGACACAACCTTCTTTTAATGTTGCCACTGAAATAAGATTGAATTTAAAGTGACTTATATCCTTCAGCATTTCCCTGATTAACCTTACATCTAAAGGATTGTCCTCGATTAAAAGAATGGTGATAGTTCTCATTTTTTTATTATTTTTTATTGAGGAACCTAAAATCTTCAAGAGATTTAACCACTTCTATAAATTTATCGAACATGATTGAAACTTTATTATTACAATTCGGATCAGAGGGTACTTCTGATAATCTCAGGGGATAAGGGTTTAGAAATAAAACCCCTGACTGTTGAATGTGCTTGTGAACGGATCATATCCTTTTCATCTACAGATGATGAAACAATAAACACCCGGACATCCTTGTTCAGCTCCATTTGGAAACTTTCAAATGCTTCCAGAAAATCCCAGCCATCAACCACCGGCATATTCAGGTCGAGAAGTATGACATCCGGAAGAGTATTCTTATTATCTGAATTAACTTTTAGAAAATCAAGCGCTTTTTCAGCTTCAGTATAACTGATGACCTCATCATAAATATCATGCTTTGAGATCATAATCTGCGCAAAACGCTGATGGATAGCGTCATCATCAAT
>JAUXUF010000125.1 GCA_030684645.1 Bacteroidota bacterium
GGATTTATATAACACTGTCCAAGGATTCGTTTTGGCTGAGATTTCATCGCCTTTATAATGATATCATTATTAGTACGAATTTCCTGAACCGTTTTCCCTCCGGGAATAGAACAGGCAGCTTTGGTTATTCCCAAACGTTCACAACTTTCGTCAACCTGCTCCGCATTGCTTCCCTCCCAGATGTGATTATGGGCATCTATTTTGGGATACTTTTTAGCCTCCTGAAGTATATTTTTCCAGCCATCCGGTTGCAAAGTCCCGGCAGAGGCTTCATCTGTCCCATTTGATGGCACATTACATAAGATTCCAGACATGGAGGCCCCAAGTAATGTAAGTCCGCCGGCACTAAGAAATCCTCTTCTGTTTAACCCGTTTTCAGATTGATATTTCATGTAATCACCTGTTTAAATTGTCAATACTCCTGTTAATGTTCATTTTCTATCAATCAGCTATTCTTTATATATGACCAATTCACAGTAAAATATCCCATTCACTAAAAAATTAACTTAATGATCGCTTTGCTTCACCAATTCATCAACTTTCTTCGAGATCTGATCTTCCACTGTTTCTGTATAAGGAGCCCGGTGACCGTACTCAGACATACCCGTGGCACCCTCATAATCGCCTTCCTTCAGTACCCGTAAACTGGGTACATAGCTTAACAGGTCATTATTATAACCGCATACCCAGGTATTATTCCAGCCATAAAGGCCTTTGAACTTAAGCGAATAATCAACAACGGTCTCTCCTGTCAATGCAATAAAAATAAAATCCTTGCCGAACCGCCAGACCTGTATCGGGTACTTTACACGATCAGGCGGTGATCCAAGGGTTTCATACTGGCGGATCTGGTGCTCAACCCCGCGTCTTGGTAGACCGCTGAGCTCTGCCAGGCTTTGCTTCAGCTCAGCGAGCGGAAGGCCCGGCTGCAGGAAAAGTTCTGTTTTTCCCATCGCGGTGCTGATCGGACCGCTGAGGGATTTCATTGGGGCCGCTATTACCTGCTCAACCGCTTCGGCTAGAATTTTACCATACATTCCGGCAAGTAAGGCTGCTTCATCATCGTTTCCCCGAATTCGGGGGAGAGGATTAGCATCAGCCCCGCAATTCTGAACAAACATCGCTACGGATCCGGGAAAGGATTTTTCAAGTTCGGCTTGCGCAAAACCGGCGTAGTCACCACTGATGCTAAGTCCGCCAAGGGCAGTAGTATGACATGAATAGCCGAAAACAATAGCTTTGACCTGATCCCCGGATCTGATAGTCATCACCGGTACATCCTGATCAACCTGTCCGCCCAGCTCCCTGCTTTCAGGTCCCCTCGACCTGCGGCGATTGACTGCAATACCGGCCAGGCCCTGTTCGAAATGTATTTCTGCAGGAGCCATCTTCTTCAGGGCAGCTCCAATCACTTCATCATACTTCGAATATACCATTGCCGTATAACGATCCTTAATGGCGGCCTCTTCCGGTGTAAACTCATAATAAAGCCATAACACATCTTCTGTAA
>JAUXUF010000132.1 GCA_030684645.1 Bacteroidota bacterium
ATTAAGCTTCATAGTACTTAAAGATGGCAGTATAACAGACATAAAGGTTTTAAGGGGCATCGGTGGCGGTGCAGATGAAGAAGCCATTAGGGTAATTAAAGAAAGTCCGAAATGGAAACCAGGCTTAATAAAGGGTGAACCCGTAAATGTGGCCTATACCATGCCTATATTTTTTCAGCTTGCCGGGAAAGCAGTTGAGCAGAAACCAAACTAAAATGAGTTGCCTGTTATCAGTTATGAGTTGCCCGTTATGGCGAATAAATCTGTGACCGCAACTCATAACTGTTAATAGAATAAGGAAAGAGGAAGAGGCTCAAAATCTTTCCCTGCACAATTAGATTACTGATAACAGACAACCGGCAACAGACAACCGATACCTCATATAAGCCGATCCTTGATCACCAGTGTCCCTGCTATCTTATCATGCAAACACTGCTGCCTTTTATCAAAAAAGCCCATCAGGTAACCTAATCCTACGGTGGCAGTACTGATGATCTTGGATAAATTTCTTACCAGCGAGCGACTGAAATTTACAGGAATTCCTTTCTCATCACATACTTTTAATCCCATTAAAATTTTACCCCAGGTACCCTGCCTGGCTGAGGACTCCATAATGGTACTGTAAATGATCTTGGAGATGGGAATGATTGCCAGTCCGGCAAGAGAAACCACGATCCGCAGCTGTTTCTCATCTATAAAAAACACAACCATCATTGCGATCACACAATAAATGGCAAAAATAATGAAGTAATCAATAATTACAGCGAGTAAGCGGATATCCAGCGAGGCGAAGTACTGAGGTTCTCTGATATGTCTCTTTATACCAAGAAGATCACATAATTCGGGGACATCATGAGCTTCCTTATAGTCGTCCATATCCTCCGATTTCACAAAAGTTCCCGGTTTGATCCGAAGACCCTTCATTTGCTCAACCGAATAGGGACCGGCTGGTTTCCCGTTAATAACTACAACGTAATCCTTCATTTTTTAAATAGAAAAGCGGAGGCACCCCGGATTTAATCCGGGGTGCCTATGTCTTATGTATAATACAA
>JAUXUF010000141.1 GCA_030684645.1 Bacteroidota bacterium
TTAAAATCTGTTTTCAATTGTCAATTATTCATCCCTTTTGCAAAGTTCCCTCACCTGCTGAAGGGCAGGTATCGGGATGACATCTTATTTCTGGTATGGCGTATCAGTTTTCAGGATGAAATCTTCTTCATTGAAGATTGATCCCCTTAATTTCAATAGATACTTGGATTTCCTACTGGAGTTTTCCCCCATTGACAAATCGACAAATCAATCTCATGGACAAATTGCCTCATTTACTCATTTGAGTTTCCCATCCTCCATTAAATATTTTCTTCCCTCCTGCATTGGTTCAGAATGACATTCTACTTGATGGAAAGCCTGTCTTCATGGCTTGGATTTCCCTTCACTCTCAATTCTCAATTCTCAATTCTCAATTAACTATATCCCATTACCTTATAAACCACATATCCCACAATCTCATGAAGAAGGATTGCCCATTTACCTAATGCGTTCTCCGAAGGAAGCAATATAGTCTCAAGATCTAAATCTCTATCCTGTGAATAGAAATCCACAGGATATGCTTTCACCTCTATCCCTGCCTTTGTAAAACATCCCATTGAACGCGGAATATGGAAGGCCGATGTGACGAGCAAAAATTCTCCACTGAGCTTCAGGCTGTCTATCAGTTTTTTGGAATATCGGGCACTTTCTGCCGTGTTTCTGGACCTGTCTTCCAGTATGATGGATGTATCGGGCACACCGCAATACATAAAGACCTTTCTAAGCTGCCCCGCCTCTGCTATTTTTTCACCCACAAGCGCTCCGGAACCGCCGCTGATTAGGATCCTTCGAATTTTCCCGGCTTTATACAATTGCACAGTATGAAGAACCCGGTCAGCACCCTTGCCGAAAAACACTCTGTCAGTAATCCCTTTCCGGTTGCTGGCCACACCAGTTAAAACAATAGCTGTCTCATAGTTTTTCAACTCACTTATCTGAACAGGCTCGTCTTCCCAGGCTAAAAATGCCTCGTTAACAATAAACCCATTACTAAAAAACAGTAGCAGCAGCAATCCGGCTATATAAGTCTTCTTTTTTCTTGGCGGCTTTTTACAAAAGAGGGCATATAAGAAAATTAGAATTACCCAGATGAGTGGTAAGAGCAGGAAATCAAGGACTTTTGAGAGTATAAAAAACATATTTATTGAATTAGGTTCTGGTTATTTAACCTCAAATTTACAAAATTGTAAGCTTTCCTCATCTTCTGAAATTCAATATACCTTGCAGAAAAGCAGAATGTGTGCTATCGGTTATCTTTGCCTGTTACCTGTTTTAGGGATATTCACACTGTCAACTCTCCATTATCAATTCTCAAAATCAAGAGATCTCTCCTCGCGGAATATTAACAGTAAATGCAAAGATTTCAAATTGGAGCATTATTCAATTTGCTAATTTACTCATTCCCTCATTATCAATTATCAATTATCAATTGTCCATTGTCAAAGTCAATTGAATCAAAGTCTCCCATCCACCCAATCTCTGTTCAGCACGGCCCGGGTATCAAAAAGGACCGTATCCGAATGCTTGATTTTACCAAAGTCGATTTTAAGGAACTCATCATGGGCAACAGCTAAAATGATCAGCTGATAGTTCCTTTCAAAGATATC
>JAUXUF010000148.1 GCA_030684645.1 Bacteroidota bacterium
CATATCGCTGGTGCGTTTAATCCCGAACAGACCTGCCACCCGGCTTGCTTCGATCACATCTCCTTTCGGAACGGTTTTATTGATAACTGCATCAATCGTTTCCTGCTTACTCACCTTTACAATTGCCTGTGCAATAGCAGAGCGGTATGTTTTTATTTTATTGGTTATGTCAATCATGATTGTTGGTGTTTATTTAGTCCTTTGTAATCTATGAGTTGAATGTAAATGTCCTTATTGTTTCGGTCTTCTCGTTTCAGAATAAAACCGTCTGCAAGCATTTTTAAAAATGTTTTGTCGCTTTCGTATAGGTCAGATGCTATAAAATTTATCATCCGCCCATTTTGCAGGATTGTTTATGATGTAATCCGAAATGGTTTGATACGATTGTTCGTTGCGAATAATCGTATCCCTTTAACCGGATAGACCTGCGGTGGTGGATGTTGGGGTTGTATTTCATTTTTTAAATAATCTTCAATATCAAGAAAGCCTGGCAGGCAGGTCGGCTCAGTTGCTGTCCGGATACAAGCAGGTTAATTTCTATTTTTATGATTGTTTTAATGCATTTTCAAAATCGTATTGGGTATTGATATTTTGGAATAGTTGATCATTAAACAGTTTATTATTATCCACATTTAGTTTCAACAGTCTAAAATAAGTAATCATATCATGCAGCCTGACAATCTTTTGTTGAACAAGCCCTTGCCATTTTGATAAACATTCTTTAGCATAAACACCGCACAGAGGCTCCGCTTTTTGGTGATGTACCGGCAATGTTATCTGATATTGAAAAGAGTTTTGAATGATAAACTCAATTGCACCTGACCTTATAAATGGCATATCGCAACTCACTATAAAATTATGAGCGGCATTGGTATGCTCCAGTGCTGAATAAATTCCACCGGCAGGACCAATTCCTTTAATAAGATCTCTGATAACTTCTTTCCCAAAAATATCATAAGCACTGCTGTTGCCAACAACCAGCACTTTATCCACAACCGGTTCGAGTTGTTCAATGACATGTTGAATCATTGGCTTTCCATTGAACAACATCAAACCTTTATCACTACCCATTCGGGAGCTTTTTCCCCCTGCGAGCACATAAGCGTTCACACCTTTCCCATTATCAGGCATCATTCAGGTAATCTTTATCAATTCTACCATATCACCCTTTCTGTAATATTCCCTTTCTTCGTCCAGCTTTATGAGACAATCCGAAATGGCAAAAGAACTCATCAGGTAACTTTCCTGATCGGGTAAAACAGATACTTCATCAAAGTTCATCTTACCTTTCAGAAAATATGTCAGCCCGGATTTCTTTTTATAATCCTCAGCCATTGGCATTTTACATTTATATAAATATTCTCTCCGGGTAAAACAGCTGATGGCAGGCGCAATATATTCATAAAAACAAGTAAGTACAGCCCCCGGATTTCCGGGCAGGGCAAATACGAGGGTTTGATGATATCTGCCAAAATAGAAAGTCTTTCCTGGTTTTTGTTTCACCTTGTGAAATATTTTTTCCACCGAGCATTTTCCCAGTGCGTTTGCGGCAAAATCGTAATCACCAACCGATACCCCTCCTGTCAAAATCAGTATATCAGCATCCAGACTATTTGTTATTGCCTGTACTATTTCTTCTTCAACATCGTCAACAAACTCAACCGAAACTGGAGAAATACTCAATTGATTTAGGGCTGCAACAAGTCCGAAGGAATTTGATTCAAATGTTTTTCCCGGAGTTATTGTGCTTCCCGGTTTGATTAATTCCTTACCGGTTATAATAATTCTGACCAGGGGTTTTTCAAACACTCTTACTTTATCAATGCCAATACCAGCAAGAAAAGAAATGGCCGGAGCTGTCAGAAGTTGACCTTTATTCAAAGCAATTTCTCCCTTTTTTGTTTGTGAGCCTTTCAAACGAACATTACTTCCTTTGGTAAGTTGCCCGTCATTTATAGCAATAGTATTATCGTTTACAATTACTTTTTCCTTCATTACAACCGTATCAGCACCAGCTGGTAAGGGGGCACCTGTGAAAATACCGACTGCTTCCAATGGCTTCAACAAATCGAAAGAATATGTTCCTGCCTGTATTTCACCTGCAACATGCAATTCATTTTCACCATTCCAGCTATCAAAAGAAAAGGCATAACCATCCATTGCCGACTGATGAAAAAGAGGCGTATCAAAAGCAGCAATAACAGTTTCAGCTAAAATACAACCATGCACATCAGACAATGTCAACAGGGTTACTTTTGCAGTATTGCAGTTATCGATGATCAGCTTTTTAGCTTTCTTTACATCAACCATCTTACAGTTCAATAATTATTGTTTAACAATTTTTCTTGTTTTTTCCCGGCAATACGTTTCAGCATATTTCTGAAAATGAAAAAATGGAAAGGGAGCATGAAATACCAATAATTACGGCCTAATATTCCCCTTGGACGGAAAGTGGCTGTTTGTTTTAAAATGCAGCGGTTTTCGTTTTGCACAATTGAAAATTCAAGCCATGCTTCCCCTGGCAGCTTCATTTCCGCAAATAAAAGCAAACGGTAATTTTTACGATCTACCAGAAGCACTCTCCAGAAGTCAAGTGCATCGCCAGGTTGAATATCCAGCTTGCTTCTTCTTCCCCTCCCTATCCCCACACCTCCCATTATTTTATCCAGTAATCCGCGAATTCTCCAAAGTTTGTCGGCATAATACCAACCCTGATCACCGCCAATACCAAAAAAACGGCTGGAAACTTCTTCCACATTGACTTTATCAATTTCAATCCACCGGCGGTCTTTATAACAGCCATTGACCGGCACTTCTACGTATTGGTTAATGTCTAATCTGCTTAGACTGCTGGAAGCAGCATCTGTCCAGCTTGAGATCACCATATTTTGCTCAATGCGCTCAAAAGCCATTTTAATGGCTTCCCGGTAAGAGATCAGTTCCTGGGGAATAATGTCACGGATGGAAAATTCTTTGCAAACCACATCATTTTTCATGCTTTGCACCAGCTGGCGTGCAATACTGAAATTAGCGGAAGTGGCAAAATACAACCAGTAGGAAGAAAGCCAGTGAAAAGAGATAGGTAATGAAAGGATATATCGTTTGTAACTACGCACTGCAGCAAACTCCAGCAGCATCTGTTTATAAGTCAATACATCGGACCCTCCAATCTCAAATGTTTTGAAAAAAGTTAGTTCATTCAACAGGCTTTTGTGTAAATAGTTGATTACATTTCGAATGGCAATCGGCTGGCAGCAGGAATTCAGCCAGCGGGGAACAATCATTACCGGCAATTTTTCTGTCAGGTCGCGGATGATCTCGAAAGAAACACTGCCCGAACCTACGATTATACCTGCTTCAAAAATAGTATAGGCTATACCTGACCGTATAAACACATCTTTCACAACTTTTCGTGCCAGCAAATGTTTGGAAAGGTTTTTTACATTGCTGATCCCGCTTAAATAAATAATTTGCTTTACATGAGTAAGTATTGCTACAAGTACGAAACAGCCGGCAGATCTTAATTCATATTCCTTTAAAGTAGTAGAAGTATCGCCCAAAGAATGAATGAGGTAATAGGCTGCATCAAATTGCTTTTTATTAAAATTCTGTACGGCATTTTCCGGCTGAAGAAAGTCAAATTCAATAATATTAATTTTGTTCAGAAGGTCAGGCGAAGGTTTGAAACGATTGAGGTCTCTGACTACGCAGGTTACCTCATGTCCGGCTTCTACAAGAACCGGTAACAACCTCATCCCGATATACCCATTGGCTCCGGTAAGTAAAATGCGCATATTTTATTTTTTATAATCAGCCCCCAATATTAATCATACTCCTGTTATTTATTTTTGATGCATCCACAATTTCATAGATAGAAGAAAACTGTCCTCCAAGAGATTCTTTTTTTTCCGATATACAATGCTTAATTAAGGGAACTATGTCCCGCCCGTTTCTCAGAGCACTCAAAATATCCGCTTCATTTGTTGAAAAGAGGCAGTTTTTCATTTTACCATCAGCAGTTAATCGCATGCGATTGCATCCAACGCAGAACGGCTCACTCATGGTACTGATAAAAGAAAAGGTTCCTTTATGATCCGGCACAAAATATTTTTTCGCTGTATCGTGTTTCTCATCGGGCAATTTCATGAAATCAAAATTTGAAGAAATCAGCTGAAGCATTTCATAGTAAGAAAAAACCTTTTCTCCACTCCATTGATTCCCTGTGAAAGGCATAAATTCAATGAAACGCACATGTAGGGGGAAATCTCTCGTCCATCTAACGAAATCGATCAATTCGCTATCATTTATATTTTTCATGACCACCATATTGATTTTGACATGAAAATTATTCTTGAGCAAAAGATGAATGTTATCCCTGATACGATTGAATTCATCCCGTTTGGTGATGGAAAAAAAAACCTCCCGATTCAGTGAATCCAGGCTCACATTCACAGATTTTATTCCTGCAAGTTTGAACGTATCAAGGTATTCATGAACAAGGAAGCCGTTAGTGCTGATGGCAAGTTCAACAGGATATTCGGACAGTCGTTCAATAATTTCCCTGGCATCTTTTCTCACTAGCGGTTCCCCTCCGGTGAGGCGAATTTTCTTTACCCCCTCTTTTACAAAAACAGAAACGATCCGGTCGATTTCTTCCGCAGTCATCCGCGGCATACTCGCAAAATAACCCTTAGGCATATCCACCGGATTGCAATAACTACAACGCAGGTTACATTTATCAGTTAGGGATATCCTGAGGTAATCGTGTACCCTGTTAAATTTATCTGTCAGCATACTTTACTATTTTACAGCCGAACTGAAAAATATTTATTCATTTTATTTAACATCACGTTAAAGTCATCAGCACTGAGATATTTTTGAGCGAGTGGAAATGCTACATTTTCTTCTCTAAAAATATGAAGTCGCAACAATTCAACAAGTGA
>JAUXUF010000153.1 GCA_030684645.1 Bacteroidota bacterium
AATATCCCAAAGGAGATCCTCGTGAACCTATGTCAATGGAAGACCTGGAACACAAGTTCAATGCACTCTCAGCTTCTCTGCTTTCCACTGAAAGACAAAATTTAATAAAAGAAATGATTTTCAATTGTGAGAATTATTCTGCCAGAGAATTTATGGATGCACTGATCGTATGATAACATGTTTTTATAACTTAAAATACACTGGAAATGAAGTTTGATTTTGATATTACAGGCACACTCAGGCAGTTGGGTATAGAAGAGATCAGTAAAGGTCTTTGTACAGGAACTGAATGGTACGAGACCAAGGGCGATATTTTAAACTCTTTTTCACCAGCGGATGGAAAAAAAATTGGTTCGGTGAAACAGGCAACCAAGGAAGATTACAATCGCGTAATTGAAACAGCGCAGGGGGCCTTTAAAGTATGGCGAAGAACCCCCGCTCCGCTGAGGGGCGAAATCGTTCGCCAGATTGGCCTTGAACTTCGGAAATACAAAGAACCGCTGGGAAAACTGGTCTCGTACGAAATGGGCAAAATTTACCAGGAAGGTTTGGGCGAAGTGCAGGAAATGATCGACATCTGCGATTTTGCAGTGGGACAGTCGCGCCAGTTGTATGGTTTCACCATGCATTCCGAACGACCGGAACACCGCATGTACGATCAGTATCATCCGCTGGGGATAGTGGGCGTCGTGTCGGCATTCAACTTTCCGGTAGCCGTTTGGGCCTGGAATGCAATGCTGGCCATGATTTGCGGCGATGTGGTGGTGTGGAAGCCCTCGTCGAAAGTGTTCCTTTGTGCAGTAGCAGTTCATAAAATCGTGCAAAATGTACTGAAACGCAACAACATTCCGGAAGGTGTACTGAACCTGGTTGCCGCAGGATCGAAATACCTGGGCGATGATCTGTTCAGCGACAGGAATATTCCACTGATATCCTTTACCGGATCAACCAAAATTGGCAAAAAAGTGGGACGCCTGGTGGGGGAACGACTGGGCCGCCACATCCTCGAACTGGGCGGCAACAATGCCATCATTGTCACTCCGAATGCCAACCTTGATCTGGCGCTTCGGGCTGTAATATTCGGCGCTGTAGGAACCTGCGGACAACGTTGTACATCGACCCGGAGGATTATTTTGCATGAATCCATTTATGAAACCTTCAAAGAAAAACTGGTGGCGGCCTACAAAAGTGTCCCCATCGGAAATCCACTGGATGAAAAAACATTGGTTGGCCCGCTGATCGATAGCCGGGCCCGCGACACCTATTTGCAGGCCGTTGAAAAAGTAAAGGCAGAAGGTGGTACAATCGTTTTCGGCGGAACTGCGATCGAAGGCTCCGGTTACGAATCGGGATGCTACGTGGTTCCCTGCATTGCCGAGGCTGAAAACCATTACGAAATTGTTCAGGAAGAAACCTTTGCTCCCTTGCTTTATCTGATCAAATACAAACACCTGGACGAAGCCATTGAAATACACAACAATGTTCCGCAGGGATTGTCGTCGGCCATGTTTACCACGAATATGCTCGAATCGGAGTGCTTCCTTTCTCAGGAAGGATCAGACTGCGGCATTGCCAATATCAATATTGGTACTTCAGGAGCAGAAATTGGCGGCGCTTTTGGTGGGGAGAAAGATACAGGCGGAGGCCGTGAATCGGGCTCAGATGCCTGGAAAGCATACATGCGCCGTCAAACGAATACGATCAATTATGGTAAAACACTGCCATTGGCCCAGGGAATAAAATTTGACATTTAAACCCGAAAAACGAAAGGAAAGACTATGAAGATTGGAATTCTCAGGGAAGGAAAGCAACCGCCTGATAAGCGGGTGCCTTTTTCTCCGGAACAATGCACACAAATTACCGGGAAATTTCCGCAAGTCGAAATTGTGGTCCAGCCAAGTCAAATCAGGTGTTTCAGCGATGATGAATACCTGATGGCCGGAGTTACCGTTCAGGAAGACCTGAGTAATTGCGATGTTTTAATGGGTGTGAAAGAAGTGATTCTTCAGGATTTGATTCCGGAGAAAACCTACTTTTTCTTTTCGCACACCATCAAAAAACAAGTTTATAACCGGAAGCTGTTGCTGGAAGTGGTCCGCAAAAGGATCCGACTGATCGATTACGAAGCGCTGACCGGAAAAGACCACATGCGCATCATTGGCTTTGGCCGGTTTGCAGGTTTGGTTGGCGCCTATAACGGATTGATGACCTTTGGAAAACGCAATCGTTTATTTGACTTAAAACTTGCCCATGAGTGTGATGATCTACAGGAATTAAAAAACAATGTAGTTGGATTGAAGTTGCCAGCTTTGAAAATAGTAGTCACCGGGGGCGGTCGGGTCGCCGGAGGAGCAATCGAACTGCTTCGGGAAATTCCGGTCAGGCAGGTTTCAGTGGAAGAATATCTCCTTCATAATTCAGTTGACGAGCCTGTTTTCGTTCAGCTCAATCCTGAGGATTACAATCTTCACAACGAAAATAAACCTTTTGATTTATTGCATTTTTTCAACCATCCTTCTGAATACAAAGGAAATTTCCAACGGTTTTGCAGCCAGACTGATCTGTTGATTGGCGCGGCTTTCTGGGATCCAAAAGCTCCCGTCTTGTTTACTTCCGAAGAAATGAAATCGCCGGATTTCCGTATTCGGGTGATAGCCGATATTACCTGCGATATTGAGGGTTCTATTCCGTCCACAAAAAAAGCAAGTACCATTGCTGATCCGGTGTACGATTACAATCCGGAAACCAGTGACCTGCAACAGGCTTATTCTTCCGAAAAAAACATAACGGTGATGGCTGTGGATAATCTGCCCTGCGAACTGCCCAAAGATGCCTCGCTTGATTTTGGTTATAACCTGATTGAAAAAGTGCTTCCTCACCTGATGGGAGCCGACGAAGAGGGTGTCATCAAACGGGCTACGATCACCGAAAACGGAACCCTTACCGAACATTTTATATATCTATCTGACTATTTATCCGAAAAAGAATGAAAAATATTTTAGTAATAGGCTCCGGACGTTCATCTTCCACACTGATCCGTTACCTGGAAAGCAATGCAAAAGAATATGGCTGGCAACTAACCGTTGCCGATCAGGATTTGAATTTGGTAAGTCAAAAAATTGGACCTGCCACCAGGGCAGTCAGTTTCAGTGTGTTCGATAGCGATCAACGCGATGCTGAAGTTAAAAAGGCTGATGTGGTGATCTCTATGCTTCCGGCCAGATTTCATCCGTTAGTCGCCCAATCATGCCTGCGTTTTTCACACTCAATGATCACCGCCTCCTATGAGTCAGATGAAATGCGAAGTATGGATCATGAAGCAAAAGTAAAGGGTGTGCTTTTGCTGAACGAAATGGGGCTCGATCCGGGCATAGACCACATGTCGGCCATGAGGATACTGGATCGGCTAAAAGAACAGGGACACAACCTTACCGGCTTTGAATCCTTTACCGGGGGACTCGTAGCGCCGCAGTCGGACGACAACCCCTGGCACTACAAGTTTTCATGGGCGCCCATGAACGTGGTGCTGGCCGGACAGGAAGGACCTGCCAAATTTATCCAATGTGGAAAATATAAATACATACCATACACCCGGCTTTTCCGGAGAACAGAATTTATCGACATTGAAGGATATGGCCGGTTCGAAGGGTATGCCAACCGTGATTCGCTGAAATACCTCGAAAAATATAATTTGCAGGGCATCCCGACCATCTATCGCGGAACGCTTCGGAGACCCGGTTTCTCGAAGGCCTGGGACGTTTTCGTGCAATTGGGAGCGACTGACAACTCGTATGTGATGGAAAACTCAGAAAACCTGACACACCGGGAGTTCATCAATTCTTTTCTTTACTACCACCCAACCGATTCGGTGGAGGGAAAAATGTACCGGATGATGCACATCGATCAGGACTCGGATATTGTGTATATGATGGAATGGCTGGGTATTTTTTCGGACGAAAAAGTGGGCATTAAAAATGCTACACCGGCACAAATCCTTCAACATATCCTGAGTAAAAAATGGAAGCTCCAAGCCGATGACAAGGACATGATTGTGATGTGGCACAAAATTTCGTACCGGGAAAAGGGAAATGAAAAGAACTTGGATTTAACTTCCTCGCTGGCAGTAATTGGTGAAGATACGAACCACACAGCCATGGCGAAAACAGTGGGACTACCGCTTGGCATTGCCGCCAAACTATATCTGACCGGGCAAATCCAGTTGACCGGTGCACATATTCCGACCTGCAAGGAAATTTACGAACCGGTACTTCAGGAATTGGAAGAATATGGGATACGGTTTAAAGAAAAGGTATTCATAGAGAAAGTAAAATTTTGAAATAGTCGATAGTTTAGGGACGCCTGAAATGGGGAATTGCAGGATTCAGATCCCAAATCGCCCACGAAAGAGGCTGTCTCAAAAGAGTTCAGCCTCTTTATTTTGTTTTGTAAAAGTGAGCGAAGGGCATCACATCGTTTAAACTTTGTTTTCAGTCGCTTTGGTTGATTGTCAGTGATTTAGTAATTTCATGCATGACAACACCACGAAAAATACCCTTCAAACCCTACAGTCCCAAACAGGCTATGTTACTGCCTCCTAGCCTGGATGAAATGGTTGCGGCCAATCATCCTGTCAGGGTTGTGGACCGGGTGGTCGATCAGACCGACATCCATCCATTGATCAGTACCTACAAAGGATTCCGGAGATTTATGCTCCGGGGCAGGCAAAAAGTGGAAATTGAGACCGGATTAATTGCTCTTGCACCAAATTTTATTTTGAGACGGCCTCTTTTTATTTTGTCATTTGCCCAACATCTCAGTAGTGATAATATCAGGATTCCCAGATGGGAAAACCCCAGAGCCGGAACTTGCATTTTATCCTGCATCTTTATATATTATCGCAACATGCCCGTTTCATTTTCTTGATTTTAAAAACACTTCTGCACGACCTCCATTAATTTATTTTTACTGATTGGTTTTGAAATATAATCGTTGCATCCGGCTTCTATTGCCTTTTCCCGGTCACCTGATAGTGCAAAAGCTGTTTGAGCAATAATGACCACTTCTTTGTTGAATTGCCTGATTTGCCGGGTGGCTTCATATCCATTCATTTCATGCATTTTGATATCCATCAGTACCAAATCGAGGTCAGGGTTATTACGGCAAGCTTCAACAGCTTCAAAGCCTGTTTTGGCTTTTAAGATTTTTTTACTAAATTCCTTAACTGCCAATGCAAGAAGCATTTCAGATCCTTCATCGTCCTCTGCAATTAATATATTCAGGTTTTTAACCTGTTTCTCCACTACGCCAGCCGAAATAGAATTAAAACTAATTTTTCCTTCTTCTGGTTCAGTATGATATGGAATGGTGAAATAAAATATTGAACCTTTCCCGATTTCGCTTTCTACCCAGATTTTGCCGCCAAGTATTTCCACGTATGCTTTCGAAATAGATAATCCCAGTCCGGCACCTTCATAATTTCGGTTAAGCGATTCACTTCCCTGCCTGAACCTTTCAAAAATGATTTTCAAATGTTCCGGACGGATCCCAATGCCAGTATCTGTTACGAAAAATTGGAGGTGATTACTTTTTTTCTCGTAGCCGAATATAATAGACCCTGTTTTTGTAAATTTAATGGCATTTTTAACCAGGTTGGTAAGAATGGCATAGAGCTTTTCCTGATCAGTTTTAATGATGGCATCTCTTGCCGGCAAAGTATTTTTAAAGAAAATCTGTATTCCTTTTTGCTCAACTTCAGGCTTGAAAAAGGTATAAATGTATTCAGTCTGCTCGTTTATGTTCGTCTCTGAAATAGAAACTCC
>JAUXUF010000156.1 GCA_030684645.1 Bacteroidota bacterium
TCATATTTGAGGAATCGATCAGGGGATCGAATGAATGCACCTTAAACTGATAATCAAGCCTCTTCAGTTCGGGTACATGATCCGTGATCTGTTCAAAATCAAAAGGCACGAGTACTCCCGATTGCGGATCATTGATCATTCCAATGGTTCCACCGGTATAAATAATCAGAACATGGGTCATTTGATCTTTTATTGGTTGCTGGATTGTAAAGATAAAAAAAGAGTGCAAATGAACTCTTCCCCCCGGAGACATATTTCCTGAAACTTATATCCCGAATACCCGTTCCGAATTTTTAGTTGTTATCCGAGCCAGCTCTTCGAGCGGAACCTGCTTCAGATCAGCAAGTTTTTGAGCCACGTAGACCAGATAGCTGCTCTCATTGGGTTTCCCCCGAAAAGGAACCGGGGTAAGGTATGGCGAGTCGGTTTCAAGTACGAGATGCTCCGGTGAAATATCCTGAACCACTTTATCCAGTCCTGAGTTCTTATAGGTCAGTACGCCTCCGATACCCAAATAAAATCGCAGTCCGATAACTTTCTTTGCCTGTTCTGTGCTGCCTGTAAAGCAGTGGAATATCCCGCGAAGTTTATCATCCTTTAATTCCTCCAGGATCTCAAAGATCTCATCAAAAGCTTCACGGCAATGAATAATTATGGGCAGATTCATCTGTTTTGCCCAGTTGATCTGGGTACGGAATGCTTCCTGCTGGATCGCAAGCGTAGTTTTATCCCAGTACAGATCGATACCGATCTCGCCGATGGCATAGATCTTTCTGCCAGGAATTTCTTTATAAATGAGCGCTAATTCCTCTCTGAAATTTTCCCTTACATCGCAGGGGTGCAATCCCAGCATGGGGAAGCAGTGCTCAGGATATTGTTCTGCCAATCCGAAAACCAATGGGATCGATTTGGAATCAACATTTGGAAGGAACAACCTGCTGACCTGATTATCGAGGCTCCGCTGCATCAGGCCTGAAAGTTTTTCGGGATCAGTTTCGTAATATAAATGAGTATGTGTATCGGGAAAGATCATTGGACAAAATTAATAAAAAAGCCTTCAGGATATCCCAAAGGATTTTGATCTTATTTAATCAGGTGTTTTAGCTGGATGATCTCTTTTTCCTCCAGATATCTCCATCTTCCTCTTGGAAGATCCTTTTTTGTAAGGTGAGAATATACCACACGGTCGAGCTTGACCACTTCGTAGCCAAGGCTTTCGAAGATCCTTCTAACGACCCTGTTCTTTCCGCTATGGATCTGAATACCAACTTCCTTTTTACTTCCGCCGGCAACATAACTCACCTGATCTGGTTTGATCAGGCCATCTTCCAGTTCAATACCGAATGCGATCTTATTCAAATCGCCCTGGGATAAACTTTTATTCAGTTCTACCTGATATA
>JAUXUF010000164.1 GCA_030684645.1 Bacteroidota bacterium
GGATTCATGCGCGAAGGAACCACGAAATCGCGCGCGCCTTCGGGAGTTGATTTGATCAGGACCGGAGTTTCTGTTTCGATAAAATCCTGACTGTTCAGGTATGACCGGGTGGCATGCGCCATTTTCGAGCGTAGAATCAGGGTATCACGTACAGGCGCACGGCGTAAATCGAGGTAACGGTATTTCATACGGAGTTCATCGCCGCCATCGCTCTCGTCTTCAATGGTAAACGGCGGAGTTACTGAGCTGTTCAGGATATTGAGCGCAGAAACGTACAATTCAACTTCTCCGGTCGCGATATTTTTGTTTTTGCTGCTTCGTTCGCGCACTTTTCCAGTTGCCTGTACCACATACTCACGCCCAAGCTGATTGGCAATTTCTGCAACAGCCGGATCGGTTTTTTCATCGAATACCAGTTGGGTAAGGCCATAACGGTCGCGAAGATCAATAAAAGTCATTCCGCCAAGGTTCCTGACACGCTGAACCCAGCCTGCAAGGGTAACTTCAACACCTTGGTGATTGATGCGGATTTCACCGCAAGTATGCGTTCTGTACATTTTTGTATTTGTTTTGTTCGATACAAAAATAAGCAGTTTTTGGAATAATAGGCAGGGGAATGTCAGATTCGGGAGATTATTAACCCTTTATTACCCCTGACAGGGTTTGGAACCCTGTCAGGGGTAAGAGGGGTAGTAGCAGGGGTAAATGAAGCAAATGGGAGCCAAAATTATATTTCCAACCATTGCTCGATCTGTTCCACCTGAACTTTCTGGTTGTGCACGTATTTAAAATTAGCCTCGTCGTCAAACCATCCAATTACCTTGTTGCGGTGTAGCTTGGTTGGTTTTATTGAAACACAGGTCAGGTAACTGCTCCATGGGTATTCCATCGGGTGGCTGCAAAAGTGATGATGAACAGGGTTGTTGTGTATATAAAGGATAATTTGCTTCAAATACCATTCATTTTCAATGATTTTCCGTTTAAATGGTCGCTCGAACAGACTGCCATGACGGCCAGTTCGCTTATTGAAAGCTTGCGCATACGAATTAAACAACTTCGAAAATTGCAGGGAAGCAAGTGATGTTTCACCCCTGACAGGGTTCAAAACCCTGTCAGGGGTAACCGGGGTAATTACAATTTCCGATTCCTCTTTTAACCGGATTAAAAAATGAAAATGATTCGGCATTAAAACCCAGGCAAACGTATCGGCCACCGGAGAAATATACCTATCGTATAAACCGAGAAAATACTCATAATTATCTGGTTCTTTAAACAAGTTACAACTGTCGATTCCTCGATTATAAATATGGTAATAGTTCCCGGCAATTACCGGTTCAATTTGTTGCATGGTAAATAATAGTTATTTTACCCCTGACAGGGTTTCAAACCCTGTCAGGGGTAAAATTTGCTATGTAATTTACAACAATTTGTTAATCAAACAATCCTGCAAGAACAATTTTCCCCGGAAAATTTCTTTTTGAATTTACAACCAGCTTATTCAATGGTATCAATCAAATAACTATTACTTCAAATTTTCTGATTAAAAATCCTATTATGATTTCTGAATTATTATCTTTGATCTTATATAATACCTAGAGGTATCATTTATGAAATTTAATAAAACAACCGAATATGCGTTTCGGATTTTAAGTTACATGGCTATTGAAGAGAGCCGGTCGTACAGTGTCGATGAAATTTTCGAGAAGCTTCATATCCCTTATCGTTATCTGCGTAAATTGATGACTAATTTATCGAAAAGCAACTTTCTGTATAGCATTCAAGGCAAAAATGGTGGGTATAAGATTTCAGGAAAACTAGAAGATATAAAGTTGCTCAATTTAATCGAAGTTGTCGATCCTGACTATCTGGTAAGTAACTGTTTTTTTGGTATCGAGAACTGTTCCCGCGAATCTACATGTATCATGCATGATCAGTGGGATGGTGTTAGAACTCATATAAATACGATCCTGGCCAACACCAGCCTGGCCGACATCAAACAGGGAAATAATCAGAACAAGATAGTTCTTAATACCTTTCATTCACTCAAAACTTAAAATTATGATTGATTCACAAGTAGTACTTAACGGACAGACCATTGCGTACACGTCGTATGCGATAGCGATTATCCTCCTGATGCTGTGGTTTGGTAATAAGATTACAAAATCGGGGAAAACCAGCAATGTCAGTTCAACTCTTTTCTACTCATTTGTTACACTTTTGATAGTGTTGGGAGTTTCGCTCCACATCGTAACTTACAACACCATCCCCTGGGCAAAAATGGATTTAGACCGGAAAGAAATTAAGGCCGACAAGGTTTTTGACATTTCAATGGAAAACCACCAGTTCATTTTGCCTTCAGAAAAACTGATCATTAACGTTAACGACAAGGCGATGTTTAATGTCACTTCCAAAGACCTCACTTACGGGTTTGGACTGTTCAGGAGCGACAATTCAATGCTTTTTCAAATGCAGGTTGTTCCCGGCCATTTGAACGACATCTTATGGCAGTTCGACAAGCCAGGTGTTTACACCATCCGGTCAACCGAATACTCAGGGCCAAAAGGTGCTCAGATGATCCTGAAGGACGTAGTTGAAGTTGTTGCTAATTAGATTATTAAATATTAAAACTGAAGATATGAATTTCAAAGATACTTTCATGAATGGTGAGCAGGGTTTATTTAAACCTGCCACTTTAACGCCGATGCAAAAATTAGTTTTACGCTTTGTCGTAATCGGCCTTATCTATTATGGATTTGCTGTGATCGAAGGAATGATTATGAGAATTTATCAGATCCAACCTATTTCTGCGATTCCGGATTATCAATATTTTGCCATCTTAACTGCCCATCCTTTGGTTGGAATTTTTGGTTCGACCTATTCCATTGTATTTGGTGCATTTCTGTTTCTGGTTCCGTTCCTGATGAAAAAACCTTTGTGGAGTTACAAATTAGCAAACTGGACCTGCATCCTTATCGGCACAGGAACTTTAACCTTCTGGCTGGCAGGCTTCTTCACACATTATGCCCCGTTATATACGTTGTACTGGCCGCTGCCAGCCGATTTCAGCCAATTTAATCCACTCGGTGGAACTTTTTTCGTACTGGGAATCGCTTTGGTGATGCTTGGAACCGTTTTTTTTGTGATCAACATTTTTAAAACCATCCTATACACTCCTGAAGGCTGGGAAAAACAACCCTCAAAAGCTTTGTTCTTATCAGCAATGGGCCTCAGCGGAATGACCAATCTCTTCCGGAAAAAAGAAAATCAGAAAGAGCATCTGGTTTCGTTGCCTGTTGCTGCAATCGCCCGGGGAACTGTTGACACTGCACTGAATGCCGGTATCATTCTGTTTACCGGAGTATTAATCCTTGTCTATTTGATTGGGCACCAAATTGGATTCGACCTGAAAAACTCTGCCGTTGATGCACTTCTCTATAAAAACTGGTTCTGGTGGGGCTTGGATTTAATTGCCGATGGACTGGTGCTTATCTTTGTGGCTGGAACCTGGTATTTATTGGCTATGCTGATTACAGGAAAAGACCTTTTCATGCAGAACATTGCCCGTGCTGCCCTTCTGCTTGAATTGGTGGTGTCGTGGACGGTTTGGTCGCATCATTTGATGTCGGATCAGGCACAGCCCGGATTTCTGAAAGTGGCTTCCGGCGAAATGGTGACTGCCTTCGAGCTGATCACTCAGGGACTGGCCTTCTTCATTACATTAGCCACACTTTGGAGTGCACGGCCTTTGAAAATGACCAACCCGCTGAAGTTCCTGCTCGGCGGACTTTTGGGCTTCGCGCTGGCTGTTCCGGCCGGGATCATGCAAGCAGATTTAGGTTTGAACCGGATTTTACACAATACACAATGGATTATTGGTCCACATGTGCATGTTGCCATTCTGGTCGGACTTACGATGACTCTATATTCAGCCATTTATATTCTCTTCCCGATTGTGACCAACGGAGCTAAACTTTATAGCCAGAAGCTGGCTAATTTCCATTTCTGGGCTCATCTGATCGGCGGCATCGGTATGGGTGCTTTTATGGGAATGGCCGGATTGAAAGGCATGTTGAGAAGGACAATATATTTACATGGCGAGTTTAATCTGTATATGATTTTGGCAGGAATCTGCGGAACTCTTTTGTTGCTGGCTTTTCTGGCTTTCTTTTACAACATCGTTATGAGCGTTGGTCTGAAAGGCGTAATCGGCATATTTACTCCATCAAAACTCGATGAAAAAGTATTGGTTTCGGAAGTAGAAAAATAGTTTCGAGTTTCAGGAAAACCGATCTGTTAAGGCCGTCTCAAAAGGAATTTGGGGCGGTCTTTTTTTAGCTGAAAACAGTATTTCTTTTTACTTTTGCCTTTTTACTTGTACAAATGGAACTTTTTAACGACGAATATTTTATGCGACGAGCACTTCAGGAGGCTGAACTGGCTTATCACGAAGGAGAGATTCCGGTTGGCGCAGTCGTAGTTTCGCAAAATCGCATCATTGCCCGGGCACACAACCTCACCGAAACGCTCACCGATGTAACCGCTCACGCCGAAATGCAAGCCATTACCGCTGCAGCTAATTTGTTGGGCGGAAAATACCTGAACGAATGTACCCTGTACGTCACTATCGAACCATGCGTGATGTGTGCCGGGGCGTTGGGCTGGTCGCAGATTGGTAAAGTGGTTTATGGCGCTTCCGACGAAAAACGGGGATTTCACAAATACGCTCCCGCAGCTTTTCACCCTAAAACCGAAGTGTTTTCAGGTGTTCTGGAGAACGAATGTGCACAGCTGATGAAGGAGTTTTTTCAGAAAAAGAGATGAGATTATGACAAAAGTCAAAAAGACAAAGGCAAAATAGTCACCAGATACTTTTGACTTCTACCTTTTTAATTTTGAATTGAAGTTAACTCAAATCCCACCATTTTCAAATCGTCCCAAAATCCGGGATACGATTTGGTGACCACCATCGGGTCTAAAATGGCCACCGGACCAAACGATTGACAAGCTGGTGCAAAAGCCATTGCCATGCGGTGATCGTGGTAAGTTTCGATTTCAGGAAGAACATGTTTTTCGATTGGAAAAGTTCCATCCCATTTTAATTCGCCTTGAGCCGGCTCGGTAATTTCAGCGCCGAATTTAGCCAGTTCGTCCTGAAGCGCGGAAATGCGGTTGGTTTCCTTTATTTTCAGGGTTTCGAGTCCGGTAAAATGAAACGGGATTTGTTTCATTACGCATAAAACAGCGAAAGTCTGTGCCACATCGGGGTTTTCAATGAAATTTAGCTGAAGGAATTTGGGTAGCGGTTGTCCGTTTTTTGTCAGGCGTGATCCCTTTTCGGTCGCTGAAGTTTGAACACCCATATGTTCGAACCATTTCGCAATCATTACATCACCCTGCAAACTTTCGGTTCGAAGTCCAATCAATTCCAGATCAACTTCTTCTGCCAAAACAGCCATTTCGTACCAATAAGAAGCACCCGACCAATCAGCCTCAACAGCGAATGGACGAGCCTGATATTTTTGTTCTGCAATCCTTATTTCGCTGCCTTTCCATACATACTGAACACCAAATTGCTCCATCAGCTTCAAGGTCATTTCGATGTACGAACGCGACATGATTTTATTTTTCAGCAGCAAAGTCAGCCCACCTTCCAAAGTCGGGGCAATCATCAGCAAAGCCGAAATGTACTGACTGCTCACACTCCCGTCGAGTTCGAGTACACAACCTTTCATATGTGATCCGTATATTTTCAATGGAGGAAATCCTTCGCTTTCGAGATATTCGATTTTTGCTCCGAGCTTGGTGAGCGCATCCACTAAAATACCAATCGGTCGCTGTTTCATTCGGTCGGAGCCAGTGATGGTCCATTCGCCAACTATTTGCGAAAGGAAAGCCGTGAGGAAACGCATGGCAGTCCCGGCATGTCCAATATCGAACTGATTACTGTTAGAGTTGAAAACCTGGCTCATCACCCTTGTATCATCACTGTCAGAAAGATTCTCAATCGGATAAGAACTGTCGCTCAGCGCATGAATGATAAGCGCCCGGTTCGCAATGCTTTTTGATGATGGAAGTACAATGCTTCCTTTCAGGGACGAATCAGGTTTGGAGACGAGATATTTCATTTATAGAGACAATAGATATTAGATAATTGAGGAACCGTTTCGGGTTGCGGGTTACAGGTTTTTTCCTCAACTCGTAACACGTAACGCGCAACTCGTATAGTATTCCAACGCTTCGAAGATCAGTTCTTTCGGGCAATCCACATTTATTTCAACTTTCCCGATTTCAGGAATCAGGGTAAAATTGATGCGGTTTCCTTCGTTCTTTTTGTCATGGGTCATGAGTTGATAAAGCGCTTCGAAATCGCTGGTTCCGATTTCAAATTTTCCATATTTGGCAATCAGCCAGGCTGAAATACTGTCCAATTGATCGATTCCCAAACCACATTTCAAAACCGAAAGATAGAGTTCGGCAATCATCCCGTAAACCACAGCAAATCCATGCAAAATGGGGCGACTGGTTTTCATGGCATAACTTTCAAAAGCATGACCGATAGTATGCCCGAAATTCAGAGCTTTCCTGATGTTTTGCTCCCTCAAATCGTTCAAAACATGCCATTCTTTGATGGCTACCGAGTGGGCAATGATCTCCTGAAGTGCTTCATAATCGATGTGTTCCATATCAAAGGCAAGCAATTCATCCCAATGTTCCCGACTTTTAATCAGGCCATGTTTCAGCATTTCGGCATATCCCGAAAGAAAATTCTGGTGATCGATGGTTTTCAGGAAATTGGTATTGATAATGACCGAATTCGGCTCTATAAAAACACCGATTTCGTTTTTCAGGCCATTGAAATTGAAGCCTGTTTTTCCGCCTAAAGAAGCGTCAACCTGAGCCAGCAAAGTGGTTGGGATGTTCACAAAATCCAATCCGCGCTTGAAAGTCGAAGCCGCAAAACCACCCAGATCAGTGAGCATTCCACCACCCAAATTGATCAGCAATGATTTTCGGTCGGCTCCGATATTGCTCAGGAAATTCCAGACCAGCGTAACCGAATGAATATTTTTATTTTCTTCTCCGGATGGAATTATCAGATACGGAACGGGAAACTCATCTATAACCGTTTGAATTAATGGGAAACAAAAGCCCGACGCAGTTTGATCGGTCAGTAAAAAAACCCTTCCTGCCGGATACTTCTGTACAATTTTACGAAGTTCGTCTGCGATGTGCTGTGAAAATACAATATTTGAATGTACTTTTGAATCAGTCATGTTTGTTTCGAATTATAGCTCGGGCAAAGTTAAAGTATTTTGTCAAAGGTTATAATTTGGCAACCGAATGCTTAAAAAATTTACAATTCTATCAGGAACCATGGAAATTTCGAACCAAAAAAGAAGTAAACGGATCAAGCAAGCTTTTAACATTACTGGTGTTTTCATCGTTCTTGTCGGGTTGGCATTTCTGTGGTTGAAAAACGACACACCGGTTTTGATCACTGCGGGTGTGTTTGCTGTCTATGTCGGAATTTCTCAGTTTGCCAACCTGTGTTATGTATATTTCAGCACCGAAAACGGAAAAGTTTTGATACGATATTACCCCATAATTTCCCTCCTGAAAAAAGAATACGAATCCATCGAATTTGCACATCAGGCCTTGGTGAATTTTCAGATTGAAAAAGCAATGGGATTTGCCGATCTTCAGATTGCGATCCGCACCAAGCGGGGAATTGCTGAATATCCATCGATTAGTCTGGCAGCACTAAGTAAATCTGAAATCGAGCAAATCAGTTTTGCTTTATCAGAAATTGTACGAAATAACAGGCTGGGTATCTGATTTGAACTCCGGATTGGTTATTTTTATAGTGAGAGTTAGTTTTCGCCACGAAGACACCAGTACACAAAGTTTCACAAAGGATTAATCACTGAAAAATGTAAAGCTATGAGTTATCACAAAGGAAGCTTTTTACCAATTTCTCCTGAAGAAGAAGAAGTGCTTGGTAAAGCCATTGTAAATGCCGCATATACAGTACACAAAGCACTTGGGCCAGGTTTGTTGGAAAAAGTTTATGAAGTTTGTTTCTGCCATGTTCTTGCAAGAGAAGGATTTCATGTCAAGCGACAATTAGATATACCCATCGTTTTTGAAAATTTTGTCTTTGATGAAGGATTACGTTTAGATGTAATGGTAAATGACCTGGTTATTTGTGAGCTCAAAGCACTTGAAACAGTAAATCCAGTTTGGGAAGCGCAAATTCTGAGTCACTTAAGGCTAACAAATAAACGACTTGGATTCCTGATTAACTTTAATGTACCACTTATCAAGGATGGAATTAAACGTTTTGTCATGTAGCACTTTGTGTTTCTTTGAGCCTCCGTGACTTAGTGGCTACTTTTTTAAACTTTGTTCTTAGAAAATGGAAATTCCCGACAATCTTGCCTATAAAATAGCCATTTCATTGATACCCGGAATCGGTGCAGTTACTGCCCGAAACCTGATTGCTTATGTTGGAAGTGTCGAAGGAGTCTTCCTGGAGAAAGAGAAGAACCTGATGAAAATTCCAGGTGTTGGCGAAGTGAACGCACAAAAAGTTGTCCGGCAAAATGTACTGGAACGGGCTAAACGAGAAGTAGATTTTATCCGGAAAAATCAAATTAGCGCCTTTTTTTACCTGGACGATAATTATCCGGCTCGTTTGAAAAACTGTAGTGATGCTCCAATCATCCTGTATTCAAAAGGAAATGCGAATCTGAACGAACGGCGAATCATTTCGGTGGTTGGAACACGAAATGCAACCAACTATGGAAAGGATATTTGTGACGAACTAATTCGAAGTTTTTCGGAACGAAGCTACCAGCTATTGGTTGTATCCGGGCTTGCCTACGGAATTGATATTCATGCCCACAAAGCCTGTCTGAAGTACGATATTCCGACAGTTGGCGTTTTTGCTCACGGCCTGGATAGAATTTACCCCGCACTTCATGCCCCGATTGCCTCCAAAATGCTCGAAAACGGTGGACTGCTTTCTGATTTTATTAGCGAAACCAAAATAGACCGGCAGAATTTCCTGCGCCGCAACCGCATTATTGCAGGGCTGGCTGACGCCACCATCATCGTTGAAAGCGCTGAAAAAGGTGGCGCCCTGGTGACGGCCGATATTGCCAATTCATACAACCGCGACGTATTTGCCTTTCCGGGCCGTTGCAACGATCCATTTTCACGAGGATGCAACAAAATCATCAAACTCAACGAAGCGGTTCTGATCGAAAATCAGGCTGACATTGAAAAAGCCATGAACTGGGACGTGAAAACACCATCGACGAGGGTATTTCAAACATCATTGTTTGAGGAATATACTCCGGAAGAACAAAAATTGATTGATCTGTTAAAAGGAGGAGACCGCTTTGTCGATGAAATCACCATAGAAACCCAATTGCCCATGAGCCGTGTTTCAGCTTTGCTCCTTGGTTTGGAATTTAAAGGACTGGTAACCAGCTTGCCAGGGAAGATGTACCGATTGAAGTAATATCAAAATAAGCAACTATCTTTGCGGCATGGCAACATTTGAAGGATTAAAGATAAGCAAGTCGGTTTTAAAAGCGATTGAGGAGATGGGTTTTACAGAACCGACACCCATTCAGGAAAAGGCCATTCCAATGATCCGTTCGGGAGCGGATGTGCTGGGAATTGCACAAACCGGTACCGGAAAAACAGCGGCCTACTTCATCCCATTGATCATGAAACTGGTGAAAGCCGAGGGTAACGACCCGCGTGCCATTGTACTGGTACCCACACGCGAACTGGCCATTCAGGTAGGCGAAGATCTGGAAGACCTGACCAAATTCACCAATCTGCGCCGCGCAACGGTTTATGGCGGAGTTGGCTGGACTAAACATGCAGAACTGATAAAACCTGGCGTTGACATTATTGTAGCAACACCGGGTCGCCTGTGGGATTTGTACCGGGCCGAGGCAGTTTCATTTAAAAAGGTCAAGACGCTGGTCATCGACGAAGCCGACCGCATGCTTGACATGGGTTTTATGCCGCAAATCCGTAATTTTCTGGAAGTGCTTCCGCTGAAAAGGCAAAACCTGCTATTCTCGGCCACTTTCAACGAAAAGGTTGAAGAAATGAGCCACGAGTTTCTGGATTTTCCGGAACGCGTTGAAGTTGCACCGTCAGCAACACCTGCCGAGCTAATCAATCAGGTTTATTACAAAGTGCCCAATTTTCAGACTAAGTTAAACCTGATCAACTATTTACTTCGCGACGAGGAAACATTCTCCAGGGTAATTATTTTCGTCGGAACCAAGGAAAATGCCGAGCAGGTTTTCAAAATCATTAAACGACGTTCGGAAGGTGAAAAGCGGATCATGCATTCGAACAAAGGACAAAGTACCCGGATGAATGCCATCAATGCTTTTAAAAGTGGAGTCGTCCGCATTCTGATCACCACCGACATTTCGTCACGCGGAATTGATGTTGATCTGATCAGCCATGTGATTAATTTCGATATTCCTTCGAACCACGAAGATTACGTTCACCGAATCGGGAGAACCGCGCGGGCTAACAATACCGGAACTGCTATCACTTTGGTCAATCCGGCTGAAGAATACAACCTCCGGAAGATTGAAGACCTCATCCGAATGAAAATTCCGAAGCTTGAGCTTCCGGAAGATTTGGAAATTATAGCTTCAAAAAAAGAAGAAAGTCAGGATCAATTGCGCGAAATTGACCGCCAGAAAAGAGTTGCCGATCCGACCTTCAAAGGAGCATTCCACGAGAAGAAATTCTCACCCGGTCGTGCAAAGAAAAAAGAAAAGCGGAACCTGCCCAAAGATAAAGCCAAGGAAAAACGATTTCGAGGGAAAAGGTAAAAGTCTCACCTCCAAAGCTACTCTTTATACATAAGTCACGATCAGTACATTTCCCTTCAGGACGTTTAACTCCGGAAAATCTGGACGAATAAAGTTCATCAATTAGTTTAGAATCAATTCAATAACCGGAATTTCAACGTTTGGTTTGATAACCGGAAGACTGAGGTTCAGATTTCCTGAGTTCTCTCCTTCTTTCATGCCATGCTCTGTACGTTGGGAGATTTTAATTTCGGAAGCATCGTGCAGAAATTGGGCATATTTCACCTTTCCGGCATAACCTGGTAAATTGAAATTCTGTAACGGATAATCCAACAAATGAATATATAACCGGTTCGTTTTAGGGTTGTAGGTGAGCAGGCAGTTGTCGGGAACTTTAAACTCTTCGGGAGCCTGCGTACAGCCATAAATCGAACGGTTATTCCATTTCATCCATTCGCCCATCGATTTAAGCCTTGATTGTGCACGTTCGTCAAACATTCCCCGGGCAGTCGGGCCAACATTCAGTAACAAATTTCCACCTTTACTCACCGATTCGATTAATAAAACAAGCAATTGCTTGGTGTCTTTCCAGGTATTTTCATCGCGGTAATAACCCCACGATCCACTGAACGTCTGGCAGGTTTCCCAAGGAACTTTTTTACCATTCACTTCGGGCCATTTGGATACTTTGTATTGTTCCGGAGTGGTAAAATCCCAGCCATCTTCATATTCTTTCAGATCGAGCCGGTCGTTAATCAGAATTCCGGGTTGAAGCTGACGAACCATTTTGATTAGTTTTTCAGAATCCCAATCGTTGTGGTCCTTCCCATTCTCTCCCGGATACGAAAAGTCGAGCCAAAGCATATCCACCTTTCCGTAGTTGGTGAGAAGCTCGCGAACCTGATTATGCAGGTATTCGCGGTATTTGTTCATGTCGCGGTTTTTGTTTAGTCCGGCTAATTTTACTTTGTCGTCAGTACGTTGCGGATGAACGCGATCGACCGTAAAATCAGGATGGTGCCAATCGATCAGGCTGTAGTAAAAACCTATTTTTAATCCTTCAGCACGGAACGCTTCCGCCCACTCTTTCAGAAGATCCTTCCCAACTGGGGTGTTTACAGATTTATAGTCGGTAAATTTAGAATCGAACAAACAGAAACCTTCATGATGTTTGCTCGTAATTACAGCGTATTTCATCCCGGCAGCTTTGGCCATTTTCGCCCATTCGCGCGGATTATACAAATCAGGATTAAAATTATCGAAGTATTTCTGATAGTCCTCGCTGGTCATTCGTTCCTGATTTTTCACCCATTCGTGGCGGGCAGGAAGTGCATACAATCCCCAATGAATAAACATTCCAAAACGGTCGTTGACCCACCAGGCCATCCGCTCTTTTTTCTGTCCTTCGGTTTCCTTAAAAAGTTTTTGCTGGGCATTTGTTCCCTGAATAAACCAGGCCAACAACAAGATTATCAAGATTGATCGTTTCATTTGATGAAGTTTAGGTTATAAAACATGCAATTTAATACTATCTAAAATTACGATTTGCCGGCAGAATCACAATCCTGTACTGTGCTGACTCCGTATGTTTCGGAACATAAAAAAAGCGGTACTCTTCATCAATGAATCGAACCGCTTCTACCAAAATTCTTTCAATTTTATTTTATTTCAATTTTTCCAGATAAAGTTTTCGTAATTCCTGAAGGTATTCCAAACCAATTTTATCGGAATAGATGCGTACCATTTCGTGTAATTGTCCATCATAAAAAAACGCACCTTTTGCGGCATCAAATTTACTTCCCACCCAGTTGTATTTTACTTTATTGGTGATGTTTTGTAACTCCTCCCACGACAGAAAATTAGGAATTTCCAGGTAGGCATGATTCTCTTCACGTTTATCCAAAAAGATATGATTATCAATTTCTTCGAGCGAAAAGAACTTGATAATCTTGATTTTAACCACTTCATTGCTGTATTTCTTCGACTTGTTCAAAAAGCGGATACCATTTTCAGTAAAGTACTTTTGAAGTTTCTCAAGCAGGTCGTAATTTTTCAAATGCCTGACGCGAAGAATATTGTATTTTGCATCGTAAATCTGAAGGAATCCTTTGCCGATATCAAACGGGTAATCAAAATCATGTTGAAACTTTTGTGATGCACGCATGATATCTTCAAGGGTAAATTGATCTTCTAGAGCCAGGTACAGATAAACCGGCTTGGCGCTTGTAGGGGTATCATAATAATAATCGGGGAATGGTTTTAATGCTTCGAAGACCAGCGTGCCGGGAAGAATCTTATAGTCGATTGTAAAAACTGTTTCGGTTTTTGTTAAGGTACCAAAAACTTCAAATCGTTTGTTCTGTTCCATATCATTAGTTTTTTTTGTTTGATTACTTTAGCAAAATATTCCCTGAAATTTAATGACTACAAAATACATAAATATTGAACAAGTTGGATCAGTTTCGTTCATAATAAATGAGCGCTCCGGAAGAATCCGACTGAGAATTAAATCTGACGGTGAGATTGTGGTCTCTATGCCACCATCTGTCGTTTACCGTGATGCTATCCGCTTTGTTGAATCCAAAACTGACTGGATCACTAAACAACAAGCCAAGATACAAAATGGGGTGACAGTATTTGCTCCTGAAAGCTGTTTTAAAACCAGGTTTCACCAACTGACCATTACCAAAGGCAATACTGATAAGGTTTACAACCGGGTCGGGAATGGTATAATTCAGATATTTATTCCTGAAAAGGTGAATCACGAGCAGCCGAAAGTTCAGGAATTCATCAAAAAAACGTTGATCGATGTGATGCGCTGGGAAGCAAAAATTTACCTCCCCAAACGCACTAAAGAACTGGCTGATAAACATGGATTTAAGTACCAGAACATCAGTATAAAAAACACCAAAACCCGCTGGGGAAGCTGTTCTTCGACCAACAACATTAATCTGAACCTGCATTTAATGCGCGTTCCGGAACATCTGATCGATTATGTGCTTTTGCATGAGCTGGTTCATACGGTCGTGAAAAATCATGGCGAAAAATTCTGGCTGAAGTTAGAGCAATGCTATCCCAACTCACGAAAGGCCGATAAGGAAATGAACAACTACCGGACACAAACTTTTTAAGGCGCTCTGCCAAAACAAACTATTTTTACCAAAAACAATATCCGAATGAACTGGAATCAAATCATATCCACCACCCGATTGGGGCAGGAAGAGCTTGCCTCAAGCGACAATAAACACAGCCGCACTCAGTTTCAACGCGATTACGACCGCATTATTTTTTCATCACCTTTTCGGAGGATGCAAAACAAAACACAGGTATTTCCACTTCCGGGAAGTGTTTTTGTACACAACCGGCTGACACACAGCCTGGAGGTTGCCAGCGTTGGCCGTTCGCTCGGAACGATGTTTGTTGAAAAAGCCGAAAGTGAAAAACTGGAAATTGAGAATCCGCTTTTTCAGGAAATCGGCTCGGTAGTTTCGGCAGCTTGCCTGGCACACGACATGGGAAATCCGCCATTCGGGCATTCGGGGGAAGATGCCATTGCACAATTTTTCAAAAAAAGCAACGAGCCACGACTCAGGAATGAACTCTCGGATGCGGAATGGAAAGATTTTACCCAGTTTGATGGAAATGCGAATGCTTTTCGGTTGTTAAGTCATCGGTTTAATGGTCGCCGCGAAGGTGGTTTTGCACTCACCTATTCCACACTGGCTTCCGTCGTCAAATATCCATATGAATCGATGCTGACAGAGAAACCAAAATTCGGCTTCTTCCAATCCGAAAAATCTATCTACTCACGAATTGCCAATGAATTGGGACTTTCACCAGTGAGCGTAAACCCGGCGAAATATACCAGGCATCCATTGGTGTTTTTGGTTGAAGCTGCCGATGATATTTGTTATCAACTGATGGATCTGGAAGATGCCCACAAACTGAAAATTCACAATTTTGAGCAAACCCGCTCACTCCTGATGAAATTTTTCGACCCGCAAACCGAAGAGGAGCAGATCAGTCGAATGAATGAAACACTCAATCTGGTGTCTGATCAAAACGAACAGATTGCCTATTTGCGTGCAAGTGTTATCGGAAAACTCGTGCGACAATGTGTAGATGTTTTCTGGGAAAAGCAGCCGGAGATTTTAACCGGAAGCTTTCAAAAACCGCTGATTGATCAGGTTCATCCAACCTCACTGACGGCCATTAAAGAAATAAAAGAAATCAGTGTCCGGAATATTTACAACGACCGGTCAGTCATTGAAATTGAAATTTCGGGCTACCAGATCATCGGAACTTTGCTTGAAGTTTTTATGGAAGCCATTCTGAATCCGAAAGAAGGAATTTCAAAAAAAATGCTGATGCTGATTCCTGAACAATACCGGGGCGAGCACTCAACAACCTATGAAAAAGTACAAGCTGTTGTCGATTTTGTTTCAGGAATGACGGATTTATATGCCCTCGATCTATACCGCAAAATAAAGGGGATCAATATTCCGGGGGTTTAATATCACTCATCCGATGACTTCGAGCCATCGGATGAGTGAACCCACAAACTTACAATTCCTGAATCACAATATTTCTCCAGCGGACTTTGATCCCGCCCCCATCGTGTATCTGGAGAGCAATGGAACCTTTTCCTTTGCCAATCTGATCGTCGGTCAGGTCAGTCATTTGGTGACCATTCAACCAGGTTGTTACATGATCTCCAACAACCTGAATCTTCATTTTGTTCCATTCGCCCATTTTCAGAAAACCTTCCTGATCGTCGGGAATCTGATACAACCAGCCACGTCCGTAAGATTCATAAACACCCCCGGTGTCGTGATTGGGAGGAGCAACCTCAACCTGCCAGCCTTTGATTTTGGTACCGTCGATGGTCGAACGGAAAAATACGCCACTGTTTCCGTTGGCTTCCTGTTTAAATTCCAGCTCCAGTACAAAATTATCGTACCATTTTTCAGTACCCAGGTAGCCATACTTCTTATCGGGACCGCTTTCACATACCAAAAGTCCATCTTCGGCATACCATTTTTCGGTACCATAAATTTTCCAGCCATCCAGATTTTTACCATTAAACAACGATACTGCCGGATTTTGAGCTAAAGTCAGTAAGCTGCTGGCAATAATTAATGCAATAAGGAAAAATGTTTTCATTTGATTTCTTTTTTCAGAAGTTTTACATTGTTTTCAAGCCGGGTAATGGTTTCATTCCGTTCACCCAACTGTTTTTTAAGGGTTTGAATTTCACTCTTCAATTTTTCTGTTGCCGAAGTTAATTCGGTTATTTTTGAATTCTGCATCGACAAATTTCCCTGCAACAACTGCTTTTCATCCTTTTCACGGTTGAAGTCAAAAGTCAGTTGTGAGAGTTCATCTTTTAATTTTTGCGTGTTGCCCGAAAGTTGATCCAATTCCATTTGTTTTTTGCCCACCAATTGTTTTTGCCCGGCCAGTTCTTCAGTCAACTGCCGTTTTTCAAACTCAAATGAATTCAGCTTTTCACCAAGATCCGATTCTTTCACATTCACATCTTTGGCCAGCTTATTAACTTCTCCTGAAAGCGAATCGATGTATTGATCCTTGATGGCATTGCTCTCGATCAGTTCGTTTTTCATTTGTTCAAAATCGGCAATCATTTTGACAATACGTTCATTCTTTCCGTCAACCACTGAATTAAGTTCCAATACTTTCGAATCGGAAAGCTGTTTGGCCGTTTCCATCGCAAGATATTTCTTTTTTGTCACACACGACGGATTGACTAAAACAATCGCAGAAACCAGCAGGAAAACAAAATATTTTCGGATCATGACTTTTTTTTTATAAAGATAATAAGAATATGCCCTGAACTAACGTTATACCTGTGCAAATTCGTATATTTCAAACTACTTTTAAATATAGAATCTCATGAAACAACTTCTGTCCATTGCATTCATATTGTTTATTTTCAACTTTCAGTTGTTGGGTCAACCTGCAACCAACCTTCTGAAAGGGAAAGTGATTGATCAGGAAACGAAGGAAGGAATTGCATTTGTCAGTATTGGAATAGAAGGAACTTTTCTGGGGACAGCCACTAATCCGGATGGCTATTTTGAACTTCGAATTCCGGAAGAACATCAATCAAAAAACCTGTATTTTTCTGCCATAGGTTATCAGAATATATCTTTTCCAATTTCGAACTTCCTTCAACAGCAAAACATTGAGATTGCCCTCACTCCTCAACCGTATCGGATTCAGGAGATTGACGTGGCTGCCGAATCCAAAGTATTACAGCGTATATTACGAACAGCTTCCGAACGAATTCCCCTGAATTTCTTTTCGGTGCCGTTGAGCATGAAAGTCTTTTACGAAGAAAGTAAATCGGTTGAAAATGCCGTGAGTAAAAACGTTAAATCCATTTTTGACGTGTATGATGCCAAAGGGTATGCCAAGCCTTCGTGGGCCGACGCTTTCAAAAGCCGTTCATACCAAATAACTGAAACCCAGCCGGAGAGCCAGTTCTATACTTTCCGGGATGCGGCAAACAGTGCGGACGAAATCCTTGAGATGGATGTGGCCAGGCTTTCAAATACTATTCTGAGTCCAAAATTACTGAACGATTACAAGTTGAAAATGGAGTCAAAAACGAGATATAACGGCGATTCAGTCTGGATCATCGCCTATCAGGCTTTAAAACTTGATTTGGCTCATACCGGATCGTTCTACCCTACAAGTTTTCGTGGAAAAATTTACATTTCCTGTAAAGACTACGCAATTCTAAGAAATGAAATAAACCTTACCGAAGCAAAGTCAAACCCACAAGGCCGGTCGCTGGCAGTAAAAAGTAATCCAAACACCAATACCCAGAGGAACATAACTTCAGGATATAAAAAGGTTGACGGCAAGTATGTGCTGGCATCCATCGATTCGGAAAAGCAATACACTTCGGCTGAAAATAAATTGATTTACGAATCAGAAAAAGTTGTAATTTTAAATGTTGCAACCAATCAAATCCGGATAATTAACGGACGTGACTATTTTGCAGAAACCAAACCAAACGAATCTTTCTGGAAGAATTTTGTAGTTCCTTCCAGGTAACATTAAATTTTTAGACCGTGAAAACCAATTTCGACGAATTTGAGAGCGACAGGTTGATTCATGATCCTGCAAATTACAGGTGGGGAATCTTCTATTTTAATCCGAAAGGCAGTCGGATAGGAGTTCCAAAATACAACAAAGTGATGGGATGGACCCTGAATTTTGGAAATATATACTCTTATCTGATCATTTTGGCATTGATAGCAGTTATACTGATTACTACGCTGTTAGGTTAAATAACATCTAAAAGTCGCGTCCGGTATAGGATTCAGGATATTTTAAACTAATATTCAGAGTATCATTCCTTAATAATTCTTAATAATACTAAATATCAGGCATCTATCTGATTTTTGTAACAACTTTTTAACGACATTTGACGTTCTATTTCGAAAACATTCAAGGCGGAGAAGATTATGATCGCGATATTTAAAATCATTCAGGTATTTTTGTTGGCTTCAGTAAAGTACGTAGTTACCTTTCCTTATGCCTTGCTCATTGGATTGAACTTTGAGCAAACATTAATTGCAGCCACATTGGGCGGAGTCGCAGGTTTTTTCTTTTTTTACCATTTCAGTGGTTTTGCCATTAAACGGTTTCACCATGTAGAAACATTTCTCCGGAAACACCTTCCTCTTCCAATCCGGTTGAAATACAGGCAATTGGTGGCCTGGAGAAAAAAAATTACCGGCGAAAGGGTTTTTTCCAGAAGAAACAGGTTTATTGTCAGGTTTCGTGCGAAATTCGGATTGCCAGGTATTGTAATTTTATCACCGGTAATTTTAAGTATTCCGTTTGGCGCCTTTTTACTGAACAAATATTACTCAAAACACAAATTCGCGATGCCATATATGGTTTTGTCAATACTAAGCTGGACCGCTGTTTTTGTTGCCTTCGCACTCATATTCCCTCATTTGGTCCGATAAACAATACTTGATCACTTAATAACCTGAGTTCGATATAAGAAAATGGTTAATAGCACCTTGTGCCATTTTTAATTGGCAGATATGACGACGAATGAACTTCAGGAATTACTTCAATCGTGGAAAAATATTCCACTGATGATCCGGTATATTTCCGGAAATCCGCAACATTTAGATGTTTTGATGGAGGTTGCATTGGATGATAGTCATCCTGAAAACTGGCGGGCCGTTTGGATGATTGATAAAATTCATGAACAACATCCGGAACTGGTTATCCCGCTTCTCCCGATTCTGACCACCTTTGTGCTGACCACCTTGAATGACGGTAAAAGAAGACATCTACTGAAGCTAATCAGTCTGCATGATATTCCCGAAGAAAAGATGGCCGAGTTGCTGAATTATTGCCTCACAGTTTTCTCAAATGCCAAGGAACCGGTTGCGGTGCGGGTTCATGCCATGCAAATACTGTTCAATATTGCGCAGAAAGAACATGATTTCACTGGAGAATTAATCGGCTTGATTGAACATGAAACAGAATATCATGGCTCTGCCGGAATTCGTTCGAGAGGTACAAAGATTCTAAAAAAGCTTTATGAGATGAAGAATTAGCGGAATATAAAGGATTCTATCCGAACTTATTCGGGATGTTTGGCTATTCTTTGAATCAAGGCATATGTTGACAAGATACTGAGCATTAAAGGATAATGGCGATGAAATTCAATTTTGAAGCTGAAGTACAAATAAACATTCCCGGATTAAGCGAAAATTTACGCTCAAATCAGATGCTGAAAAAATAAATTTTATATTTTTGCACCGTCTTTAAAGAAAAGACATCGAAGGATTGACCCGTGGTGTAATTGGCAACACAACTGATTTTGGTTCAGTAGAGTCCAGGTTCGAGCCCTGGCGGGTCAACTAGGACCAACAGTTTGTTTCAACAAATGAAATTGGTACGAAGTATTAAAATTGTCCTGTGGTGTAATTGGCAACACGTCTGATTCTGGATCAGAAGAGTTCAGGTTCGAGACCTGACAGGACAACAAAAAGGGATTTCAAATGAAATCAAAAGCCTGTAAATCTACTGATTTACAGGCTTTTTTAATTTTTATCGTGTCAATGTAAATCAAACAATTTCAAATAAAATGTGAGTCAAACGGTGAGTCAATTTTTATTTTATTTTCGACTCACTAGAAAGATTGTAAAAATCAGTAACACAGATACTTACGCAATTATTTTTGATTATTTTTGGGTCGTTTTAAACTCATTTTTTGAGTCTTTTTGGATGAAAAAATTCCAATATAAAACAAGTCAAAATAATTTAAATTGAAATTGCTATGAGAACGACACACACATTTGGACTCCAGTTCATTATCAGATCTAACAAGAACGATCAAAATTCAGGAATAATTTATGTCCGGATAACCATTGAAGGTCTAAGGGCAGAGATTTCATTGAAAAAAACACTACCCATCTCGCTTTGGAATAATGCAAGAGGGAAAGTAAACGGTTCAAGCAAAGATGCAAAAAGCCTGAACGTCTACCTGGATGATATCCGGATTAAGCTTACTGAGTGTTATCGTGAGCTACAACTGAAACAAGATAAAATTACACCTGATGCGATCAAAGCATTATTCCTGGGTGATCATCCAGATCAGCATACCCTTACGGAATTAATAGAGTACCATAACTTATCCCAATTTCCTGTATTATCAGACTCCACCCGGAAATGTTATATCATTACAAAAAACTACATCCTTTCGTTTTTAAACCAGAAACGGAATACTTCGAATATTTATCTGTCGAAGATTGATTTCAAATTTATCAGCGATTTCGACTATTATCTTCGGACAATAAAACCTCTGGATCATCAAAAACCACTTCACAATAATGGACTGATGAAACACATGCAACGTTTCAGAAAAATATTAAATCTTGGGGTTCGTCTGGAATGGCTTACAAAAAGCCCATTTAATGCCTACGATATCAGATTTAATAAGGTAGAACGAGGATTTCTAACCAAATATGAATTGGAAACCATAGAAAATAAAAAATTCAGTATTGAAAGGCTGCAAATGATAAAAGACCTCTTCATATTTAGCTGTTATACGGGATTAGCATACATTGATGCAATCAGTCTGACAACATCAGAAATATCAATCGGAATATCTTTGCGACCACGGTCACCTTAAGTAACGGAGTTCCCATTGAAACAGTCAGCAATATGCTTGGGCACCGAAGTATCTCAACCACCCAAATCTATGCAAAAGTGATTGAAAATAAAGTCAGTGAAGATATGGTCAAATTAAGAGACCGATTATCCGGGAATAAACCAAATGCATGCGTCAGCAGTGT